>DASVBJ010000113.1:0-13286 GCA_036375895.1 Actinomycetes bacterium
GCCAGGGTGGCGCGCCGGGAGCGCAGCAGGTCCAGGAGCACGCTCGGCAGGGTCGCCTCGTCGGCGCCCACCACCACGTCGCCGAGCCGGCTGCGCGCGGCCGCCTCGAGCGGTGCCAGCTCGGCCGGGGTCGCGGCGGTGAGCACCACCCGGACCTCGCCCGGCCGTGGCAGGAAGGCCACCTTGGCCCCCGGGGGCAGCGGCAGGTCCGCGAGGGCCGCCGCCAGGTCCGGCTCGCCGGCCAGCGCCGTGTGGAGGCTGCGCCGCGCGAGCGGGACGGCACGCCCCAGCTCCTCGAGCAGCCCGGGCGCCATGGCCTCGACCTCGGCCGGCACGCCGGGCAGGGCGGCGACCAGGGCCGCTCCCGAGCGGAGCAGGAGGCCCTCCGCGCTGCCCACCGGGTTGGTCAGCCCCGAGCGGGTCCAGGCGCCCGGCAGGTGCGCGAGTGCCGGGCCGGTGACGTCGTCGGGTGTCGGGCCGAGCCCGCCGTACACGATCACTCCCTGGGCCGTCGCCAGGCCCGCGACGACGGCGGCCACGACCTCCGGACCGTCGTCACCCACGACCCCGACCCGCCGTATCCGGTGACCGGCCGCGGTGAGGGCCCGGGCGAGCAACGCGGTGTTGGTGTCGGCCACGTCCCCCGACAGGAGCTCGTCGCCGACGGCGACCAGGCAGAGCAGCATCAGCCTTGCCGGGGCGACCCGCCGTCGGGGACCGTCCGCCCCGCCCGGTCGGCGCGCTGCCGGGCCGCCCGCTCGCTGGTGCGCCGCAGCCGCAGGGCCCGGTGGACGTAGTCGGCCCCCGTCGCGAGCGCGACGACCACGGCCAGCGCCATGACGACGCCGGCCAGCGTGTGCAGCGCCCCCGACAGAGGCAGGACGAACAGGCCGATCGCGACGCCGAGCAGCAGCGTCTTCACCTTGCCGCCCCGGCTCGCCGGGAGCACGCCGTGGCGGATCACCACGAACCGCAGCGCGGTCACCCCCACCTCGCGGACCAGCACCAGCACCGTCACCCACCACGGCAGCTCGTGCAGCACCGACAGCCCGACCAGGGCCGCGCCGGTGAGGGCCTTGTCGGCGATGGGGTCGGCGATCTTGCCGAAGTCCGTGACGATGCCGCGCCGCCGCGCCAGCTCGCCGTCGATGCGGTCGGTCACCGACGCAACGGCGAAGATCGCCCACGCGGCGACCCGCCAGGCGGCGTCCTCGCCGCCGTCGTGCATCAGGACCACCCAGAAGACCGGCACCAACCCCAGCCGGAGCAGGGTGAGGGCGTTGGCGATGTTGACGGTGCTGACCGGCCGGGTGAAGTCGCCGGCCGGTCGCAGGGGGCGCGTCACCCGGCGGCCCCGAGCCACGACGAGCCCTCGCTCACCCGTGCGACGAGATCGGCACCCTCGCTGCCGACGACTCGGGCGGTGACGAGCCGACCGACCTGGAGGCCGGCACCGAGCAGCACGGTGCTTCCGTCGACCTCCGGCGCCTGGTGCGCGGCCCGCCCCTCACCCCCCTCGGCGGTCACCAGCTCGACCAGCACCTCGACGGCCTCGCCGACCCGGTCCTCCGCCCGCTGGGCCACCAGCTCGTCCGCGAGCCTGCTCACCCGCTCGGCACGCTCCCGCACCACGGCGTCGTCGTGCTTGCCGTCGAGCGTGGCCGCCTCCGTGCCGTCCTCGTCCGAGTAGCCGAACACCCCGACCGCGTCGAGGCGGGCGCCGACGAGGAACCGCTCCAGCTCGGCCACGTCGTCCTCGGTCTCCCCCGGGAAGCCGACGATCACGTTCGAGCGCACCCCGGCCTGCGGCGCGGCCGACCTGATCTGGTCGACCAGGCCCAGGAACCGGTCGGTGTCGCCGAAGCGCCGCATCCGGCGGAGCACCGGACCGCTGGCGTGCTGGAACGACAGGTCGAAGTACGGCACCACGCCCGGGGTGCCGGTCATCACGTCGACCAGCGACGGGCGCATCTCGGCCGGCTGCAGGTAGCTGACCCGCACCCGCTCGATGCCGTCGACGGCCGCCAGCTCCGGCAGCAGGGTCTCCAGCAGCCGGAGGTCGCCGAGATCCTTGCCGTACGACGTGGAGTTCTCGCTCACGAGGACGATCTCCCGCACACCCTGCTCGGCGAGCCAGCGGGCCTCGGTCAGCACGTCCGCCGGCCGCCGGGAGACGAACGAGCCGCGGAATGCCGGGATCGCGCAGAACGAGCAGCGCCGGTCGCAGCCGGAGGCCAGCTTGAGCGGTGCGACCGGGCCGTCGCCGAGCCGCATCCGCAGCGGGCGCGGCCCGGAGGCCGGTGCCAGCCCGTCGGGGAGGTCGGCCGCGGCGGCAGAACCGGTCGGGTGGCCCGGCGTGTGGCCCGGCGTGTGGCCCGGCGCGTGGCCCGGCACCGACACCCGCGCGGCCTGCCGGTCGACCGGGCTGAGCGGCAGCAGCATTCGCCGGTCGCGGGGGGCGTGCGGGACGTGCCGACCCCCCTCGAGGACGGTACGCAGCCGGGCCGAGATGTCGGCGTAGTCGTCGAAGCCGAGCACCGCGTCCGCCTCCGGCAGGGCCTGCGCGAGCTGCTCGCCGTAGCGCTCGGCCAGGCAGCCGACGGCCACGACGGCCCGGGTGCTCCCGCCGTCCTTGAGGTCGGCCGCCTGCAGCACCGTGTCGATCGAGTCCTTCTTCGCCGCATCGACGAAACCGCAGGTGTTGACCACGGCGACGTCGGCGTCCGCTGCGTCGTCGACGAGAAGCCAGCCGTCGTCGGCGAGCCGCCCGGCCAGCTCCTCGGAGTCGACCTCGTTACGGGCGCAGCCCAGCGTGACCAGCGCGACGCGGCGGCCCGTCGGGGCTGAGGATGGCATGGTCAAAGCGTAGCCGTGCGGCGACACGGGCCCGGCCAACCGTGGCCGGCGGGCCGGCTCAACCGGCCGCGGGGTCCTCCGGGCCGAACTGCACCCGGGCGACCTGGCCCGGCTTGCCGGGAGTCCCGATGGCGGTGCCGTTGACGGTGAGCGCCACGGCGCCGGCGTTGCCGACGACCAGCTTGACCTGCTGCTTGTCCGTGAAGGACTTGACCTCACCGGCCTGGAGGATGCCCTGGAACAGCTCCTTGCCGCTGGCCGCGGTGGCGCGCACCCAGCTCTTGCCGGTGGCCCGGACGGCCACGGTGACCTGGTCGCGGGGTGCCTGAGCCACGGCGCTGGGGTTGGTGGTGGGCTTGGTCGGCGTCGGCGTGGGGGTCGCGCTCGCGGCAGCCGTCGGCGACCCCGGGCCGGCCGCGGTGCCGGGCGGGTTGCTGCCGGACCCGCCGGTGACGGCCTGGGCCACGCCGTAGATGACCACGAGGACGAGCGCCACGGCCATCGCGGCGCTCCAGTTGGGCCCGCGCCGGTCGGCGCGGGCCACCGTCTCGGACTCGAAGATCTCGGTGGCCCGCGGAGCCGGGGGGCCGGAGCGGCTGGCGTCGAACTCGGCGAGCAGCGGCTGGGGGTCGGCGCCGACCGCGGCGGCGATGTTGCGAATGTGCCCGCGGGCGTAGAAGTCGCCGCCGCAGACGCCGAAGTCGTCCTGCTCGATGGCCTGGACGAGGGTCCGCCGGATCCTGGTGGTCGCGGCGACCTGGTCGACCGACAGCCCCGCATCCTCGCGGGCAGCGGCAAGCGCCTGGCCGATGGACACGCTGTATCTCCCTCCCGAGCGTCGTCTCGATTCGCGGGCAGCCGGACGACGCGAGGACAACCGACGGAGGCCCCAGTCTAGGGCCCGTTCACCTCATCGGCCAGACGACGTCTCACCCTGAGTGATCATGGAGACGCGTTTTGTCCGGCCTGTTCACCCGTTCGCTGCTCACTCCCCGCGCAGCGTGAAGAGCAGGCCGTCCAGCTCGTCCGGCTTGATGAGCACGTCGCGCGCCTTGGACCCCTCGCTCGGCCCGACCACGCCCCGGCTCTCCAGCAGGTCCATCAGCCGGCCGGCCTTCGCGAAGCCGACCCGCAGCTTGCGCTGAAGCATCGAGGTGGAGCCGAACTGAGTCGAGACGACCAGCTCGGCGGCCTGGCAGAGCAGGTCGAGGTCGTCGCCGATGTCCTCGTCGATCTCCCTCTTGCTGCTCGCCGGCGCGGTGACGTCCTCCCGGTAGGTCGGCTGCAGCTGCTCTTTGCAGTGCTTGACCACCTGCACGATCTCGGGCTCGGTGACCCATGCGCCCTGCATGCGCATGGGCTTGCTCGCCCCCATCGGCAGGAACAGCCCGTCGCCCTGGCCGACGAGCTTCTCCGCCCCCGGCTGGTCGAGGATGACCCGGCTGTCCGCCAGGCTCGAGGTGGCGAACGCCAGCCGCGACGGCACGTTGGCCTTGATGAGACCGGTCACGACATCGACCGACGGCCGCTGCGTCGCCAGCACGAGGTGGATGCCGGCCGCGCGGGCCAGCTGGGTGATGCGCACGATCGCGTCCTCGACGTCCCGCGGCGCGACCATCATCAGGTCCGCGAGCTCGTCCACGACGACCAACAGGTACGGGTACGGGACGAGCTGCCGCTCGCTGCCGGGCGGTGGCGTGACCTTCCCCGCCCTGACCGCCTTGTTGAAGTCGTCGACGTGGCGGAAGCCGAAGGCCGCCAGGTCGTCGTAGCGCATGTCCATCTCGCGCACGACCCACTGCAGCGCCTCGGCGGCCTTCTTGGGGTTGGTGATGATCGGCGTGATCAGGTGCGGCACGCCCTCGTACGCCGTGAGCTCCACCCGCTTCGGGTCGACCAGCACCATGCGCACCTCGTCGGGCGTGGACCGCAGCAGGATCGACGTGATCATGGAGTTGACGAAGCTCGACTTGCCGGAGCCGGTGGCGCCGGCCACGAGCAGGTGCGGCATCTTCGCCAGGTTGGCGCAGACGAAGCCGCCCTCCACGTCCTTGCCGAGACCGACCACCATCGGGTGGTGGTCGTTGCGGGCGACCGGCGAGCGCATGACGTCGCCGAGGCTCACGACCTCCTTGTCGACGTTCGGGATCTCGATGCCGATCGCGGACTTCCCCGGGATCGGGCTGAGGATGCGCACGTCGGCGCTCGCCACGGCGTACGCGATGTTCTTGGACAGCGCGGTGACGCGCTCGACCTTCACGGCCTGCCCGAGCTCGACCTCGTAGCGGGTGACCGTCGGGCCGCGGCTGTAGCCGGTGACCTGTGCGTCGATCTCGAACTGCTCGAGCACCTGCGTGAGCGCCTCGACGACCGCGTCGCTGGCCTTGGACCGTGCCTTGTGCGGCGAGCCCTCACGCAGCACGTCGGCGGGCGGCAGGGTGTAGGTGACGTCGCCGGAGAGCAGCAGCTGCTCGACCCGCTGCGGGAGCGGGTTGGGGTCCTTGGCGGGGCGGTCGGCGGGCTTCCCCGGCTCCGGCGCCTCGCCCGGCTTCTGGGCGCCGACGACGACCTGGTTGTCGAACGGCTCGTCCGTGGGCTCGTCGCCGGGGTCGGCCATCGCACCCTGGCGCCGTCGCGGTCGACGGCGCTTCAGCGGCTCGGGCCGCTCCGGCTCCGGCTCGGCCGCGGGCGCGTCGTCCGCGGCCGGCCGGCGCAGCAGCCAGTCGCGCAGCGCCTTGACCCGGTCGGGCACCGCGTGCAGCGGCGTCGCCGTGACCACCAGCAGGCCGAACACCAGCAGCAGGACGAGCAGCGGCACGGCGACGTAGCGGGTGACGGCGGCCACCATCGGGGAGGACACGAGGAAGCCCAGGTAACCACCGGCCTCCCGCATCGCGGTCGCGCCGTCCGGCGGGTCCGGCAGGCCGCGGGCGACGTGCACGAGACCGGTGGTCGCCAGCACCAGGGCGGCCAGCCCGATGCCGATGCGACCGCCCGCGGAGGCTTCCTCGGGGTGGCGCAGCAGGCGCAGCCCGAGCGCCAGCAGCACGAGCGGCACGACCAGGCCGACTCGGCCCAGCGTGCCGGCGACGACGGCGTGGGCCACCGCCCCGAGCGGGCCGCGCAGCCCCCACCACTCGACGGCGGCGACGACGGTGGCCAGACCGAGCAGGGCCAGCCCGATGCCGTCGCGGCGGTGCGCGGGGTCGAGCTCCCGGGCGCTCGTGCCGACCCGGCGGGCGATGCCGCCCACGACGTGGGCGAGGCCCAGCCAGACGACGCGCACGACCCGGCCGACGGCCCGCACCGCGAGCGCGGCGGGCCCGGGCTGGGCCGGGCGAGCCGGCTTGCGCGCGGCGGTCTTGCGCGCGGCTGCCGTGCGGGCGGCCGGCTTGCGCGCGGCGGTCTTGCGCGCAGCGGGACGCGAGGGCGTACGGGTGGCCATGGTCCGAGGCTACCCGCGCGCCACGCCGGCACCACCAGTCACAGGCGTGTCAGCGTCCGCGTGTCGCCGACCGGTCCCTGGCCCCTCACGATCATGGAGATGCCCGGGGCTTGCGGGCTGCGCCACCGCGGCTCAGCGCTCGGCGCCGCCGTCCTGGATGGCGCGGACCACCGACCGGAGGCGCTCGACCCGCTCGGCCAGCTCGGCCACGTGCTTGCCGATGGTCTCGTCGAGCGTGACCTTGGCCTGCGAGGACAGCAGCTCGACCTGGTCCTCCACGCCCGCGAGCCGGTCGGCGAGGTCGGTGATGAGCCCGTCGGCCCGGCGCCGTGCGGCATCGGCCGGGCCGGTCGAGCCGGCCAGCTGCCGCCGCAGCAGCTCGGACTGCTCCCTCAGCTGGCGGTTCTTCAGGTAGAGCTCGACGAACACCTGCACCTTCGCCCGCAGCACCCACGGGTCGAAGGGCTTGGCGAGGTAGTCGACGGCGCCCGCCGAGTAGCCCCGGAACGCGTGCTGCGGCTCGCGGTTGATCGCGGTGAGGAAGATGATCGGGATGTCGCGAGTGCGCTCCCGCCGTTTGATGTGCGCCGCCGTCTCGAACCCGTCCATGCCGGGCATCTGCACGTCGAGCAGGATCACGGCGTACTCGTCGACGAGCAGCGCCTTGAGCGCCTCCTCGCCGGAGGTGGCCCGGACCAGGGACTGGTCCAGCGAGGACAGGATCGCCTCGAGGGCCAGGAGGTTCTCCGGCCGGTCGTCGACGAGGAGGATCTTGGCTCGCTCCCCGGCCGGCACCCCGGTGTCCGCGCTCACGACATCACCCCCGTGAGCAGCTCCTCGAGGCGCTCGCCCAGCCGTTCCGGCGCGGCCACCTCGTCCACCTCACCGGTGGCGATGGCGCACCTGGGCATCTCGCCGCGCAGGGCGGTGTCGGGGTCCTGGACGAGGGTGCGACCGCCCCGGCGGTGGACCGCGCGGATGCCCGCGGCGCCGTCCCGGCCAGCGCCGGTCAGCACGACGGCGACCAGCCGCTCGGCGTACTCGTCCGCGGCCGACTCGAACGCCAAGTCGACCGACGGACGGCTGTAGTTGACCGGGCCTTCCACGGAGAGCGACACCCCACCTTCCTCGACGAGGACATGGTAGTCGGGCGGAGCGAGGTGGACCGTGCCCGCGGCAAGCGGCTGCTTGTCCTCGATCTCCCGTACGTCGTGGCCGGTCGAGCGGCGCAGAAGCCGCTCCATCAGGTCGCCGTCGGACAGGCGTGAGCGGTGCAGCACGAGGAGCAGCGGCACCGCCGCCGGGGCGTGCAGCCGGGACAGCAGCGCCGTGGCCGCGTCGAAACCACCCCACGAGCCGCCGATGACGACCAATCCGGGCGCCGGGCCAGTCACCCGTGTCTCCGGTAGATGCGCTCCTGCTCGTCGAGCACGTCGTACTCCTCGCTGTGCACGCTGTGCCCGATGCTCTCCTTGCGGCCGAGCGCCAGGACCCCGAACGGCGTGAGGCTGTCGAGGAAGAGCTGGTGCACCCGTTCCTGGAGCGACCGGTCGAAGTAGATCATGACGTTCCGGCACACGACCACGTGGAACTCGTTGAAGGACCGGTCGGAGACCAGGTTGTGCTGGGCGAAGACGATGTTCTCCGATAGGGAGCGGTCGAAGTGCGCCCCCTCGTAGGCCGCGCGGTAGTAGTCGGAGAAGGATCGCGTGCCGCCGGCGGACAGGTAGTTCTCGGTGTACTCCTGCATCTTCGACAGCGGATAGATGCCCTCGGCGGCGGAGTGCAGCACGACCTCGTTGATGTCGGTGGCGTAGATCCGGCTCCGGTCGTAGAGCCCGACCTCCTTGAGGAGGATGGCGAGGGAGTAGGTCTCCTCCCCTGTCGAGCACCCGGCGTTCCAGATGCGGATGAACGGGTACGTGCGCAGCACCGGCACGACCTTGCCGCGGAACGCCGCGAAGAACCCCGGGTCGCGGAACATCGAGGTGACGTTGATCGACAGGTCGAGCAGCAGCCGCTCCATCGCCGACGGGTCGTGCAGCACCTTCTCCTGGAGACCGCTGATGGTCTTCAGCCCCTCCGCGTAGACCCGCCGCCACAGCCGACGACGCAGCGACGCCTTGGCGTACTGCCGGAAGTCGAAGCCGTACTGGCGGTAGACGCCCTCGAGCAGCAGCCCGATCTCGAGCTGCTCCCGTTCAGACTCGGCTCCTCCCGGCATCGGTCAGCTGTACAGCCAGACCCGCATGAGCGAGAGCAGCTGGTCCACGTCGACCGGCTTCGTGACGTAGTCGGAGGCGCCCGAGGCGATGGACTTCTCGCGGTCGCCCTTCATGGCCTTCGCCGTGAGCGCGATGACCGGGAGGCGGGCGAAGCGGGGCATGGAGCGGATCGTCTCGGTGGTGGCGTAGCCGTCCATCTCCGGCATCATGATGTCCATCAGCACCAGGTCGACATCGGGGTTCTGCTCGAGCGTCTCGATGCCCTCCCTGCCGTTCTCGGCGTAGACCACGTTCATCCCGTGGCGCTCCAGCGCGCTGGTCAGGGCGAACACGTTGCGAACGTCGTCGTCGACGATGAGGATCTTCTTCCCTTCGAAGACCGCGTCGTCGTCGCGCAGGTGCTCGATCATCCGCCGTCGCGAGGGGGGCATCTGCGACTCGACGCGGTGCAGGAACAGCGCCGTCTCGTCGAGCAGCCGCTCCGGTGACCGGGCGTCCTTGACGATGATGGTCTCCGCGTAGCGGCGCAGCCGGGTCTCCTCCTTGCGGGTGAGCTCCTTGCCGGTGTAGACGATCACCGGCAGGCTGCGCAGCTCGGGGCGCTTCTTCAGACGCTCGAGCAGCGTGAAGCCGCTCGTCCCCTTGAGCTTCAGGTCGAGCACCATGCAGTCGTACCGCTCGCCGTCCAGCGCGGCCATGGCCTCGTCCGCGCCGGCGACCCCCACCACCTCGACGCCCTCACCGGCCCCGACCAGGTCGCTGATCGCCTGACGCTCACGCTCGTCGTCCTCGACGACCAGCAGCCGCCGGACCCGCCGGTCGAGGAAGGACGCCATCTCGGCGATCCCCTCGGCGAGGCTCTCCTCGGTGACGGGCGTCGGCAGCACGGCGAGCGCACCGGCGGCCATCGCACGGTGCCGGCGCTCCTCGGCCGAGTCGGCCGCGTCCGCCTGGCTGCCCGCGTCGCCGTCCGGGGTCCCCCCGGCGACCGTCGGCTCGACGACGTGGATCGGGATGTGCCGCGTGTCCGGCGACTGCTTGAGGGCCTCGAGCAGCGGCGTCCCCGCGGAGGTCACCTGGTCCAGGCCGAGGATCACCGCGTCGGGCCCGAGCTCGCGCACGGCCGCCACGGCCCGGTCGGCGTCGAGCGCCACGACCGCCTTGAAGCCACGGCGCCTGGCCTCGGCAACTGTCAGCTCGGCCACCGGGACCTCGCCGACCGCGATCAGCAGCACCCGGTCGCCTGCCTCGAGGTCGAGCCGGTCGTCGTCGATGTCGACCTCGCCCAACAGGGCTGGTGCCACCGGCGGTCCGGCAACGACCATCTCGTCGGGCGGGGACGATGGCGACGGGAAGGCGGTCAGCCCGGGGTCGCTCACGTCATGCGTCTCGGCGTCCTCCGTGGCACGGACTCCCGAGGAGGTCGCCGGGACGGGGGCGAAGGCGTTCATCGGCAGGAAGAGGGTGAAGCTGCTGCCGTCACCGACCCGACTGGTGGCGTGGATCTCACCGCCGAGCAGGTGCGCGATCTCGCGACTGATCGACAGGCCCAGCCCGGTGCCGCCGTAGCGGCGGCTGGTCGTGCCGTCCGCCTGCTGGAACGCCTCGAAGATCACGCGCAGCTTCTCCTCGGGGATCCCGATGCCCGTGTCCTCGACCGTGAACGCGACGATGTCGTCGCGTCCCTCGAGCCTGGGGTCGAGGAAGTGCGTCGCCCGGGCGGGCTCGACGAGCAGGCGCACGTCGCCGGTCTCGGTGAACTTCACCGCGTTGGACACGAGGTTGCGCAGGACCTGCTGCAGCCGGTGCTCGTCCGTGTGGACGCTGCTGGGCAGGTGGGGCGAGACCGTGACCGTGAACCCCAGCGACTTCTCCGCCGTGAGCGGCCGGAACGTCGCCTCGACGTAATCGACGATCTGCGCGATCGGCACGTCACTGGGATGGATGTCCATCTTCCCGGCCTCGACCTTGGACAGGTCGAGGATGTCGTTGATCAGCTGCAGCAGGTCGGCACCGGCGGTGTGGATCGTGCGGGCGAAGTCGACCTGCTTGCCGGTCAGGTTTCCATCGGTGTTGTCGGACAGCAGCTTGGCGAGGATCAGCAGGCTGTTGAGCGGCGTCCGCAGCTCGTGGGACATGTTGGCGAGGAACTCGGACTTGTACTTGCTCGACAGCGCGAGCTGCTCAGCCCGCTCCTCCAGAGCCCGCCGCGCCTCCTCGATCTCGGAGTTCTTGATCTCGATCGCGCGGTTCTGCTCCGCGAGCAGGGCGGCCTTCTCCTCGAGCTCGGCGTTGGACTGCTGCAGCTCCTCCTGCTGGGTCTGCAGCAGCTCCTCGCTGGCCTTGAGCGACGCCGCCTGCTGCTCCAGCTCGGTGTTGGACATGCGCAGCTCCTCCTGCTGCGCCTGCAGCTCCTCCTGCTTCTCCTGCAGCTCACCCGCGAGCCGCTGCGACTCCTCGAGCAGCTCCTCGGTGCGGGAGCTGGCCAGGATGGCGTTGAGCGAGACGCCGATGAGCTCCATCAGCTGGTCGAGGAAGGCCTGGTGCACATCGGTGAAGGGCGCGAGCGACCCCAGCTCGATGACGCCGAGCACCTGCCCCTCGAACAGGACCGGGAGCACGATCACGTTGACCGGGCTGGCCTCACCGAGGCCGGAGGTGACCTTGATGTAGTCGCTGGGCGCCTGGGCGAGCAGGATCGACTTGCGCTCCAACGCCGCCTGACCGACGAGACCCTCGCCGAGCTTGAACCGGTTGGAGACGTTCTTCCGGGCCTTGTAGCCGTACGTCGCGATCAGCCGGAGCTGCTCGTCCTCGCCCTCGCCCTCGGCGAGGAAGAAGGCGCCGTGCTGCGCCAGGACCGACGGAGTGAGCTCGCGCATGATGACGTCGGTGACCTCCATGAGGTCGCGGCGCCCCTGCACCAGGCCGGTGATGCGGGCCAGGTTGGTCTTCAGCCAGTCCTGCTCCTGGTTGGCCCGCGTCGTCTCCCGCAGGTTGGCGATCATCTGGTTGATGTTGTCCTTCAGCTCGGCGACCTCGCCCGACGCCTCGACCGCCACCTGGCGGGTGAGGTCGCCACGGGTCACCGCGGTGGACACCTCGGCGATCGCGCGCAGCTGGTTGGTCAGCGTGCTGGCGAGCTGGTTGACGTTCTCCGTCAGCTTCTTCCAGGTGCCCGACACGCCCTCGACCTCCGCCTGGCCGCCGAGCTTGCCCTCGGTGCCGACCTCGCGGGCGACCCGGGTGACCTCCGCGGCGAAGGACGAGAGCTGGGCGACCATGCGGTTGATCGTGTTCTTCAGCTCGAGGATCTCGCCTCGGGCGTCCACGTAGATCTGCTGGGTCAGGTCACCGTTGGCCACCGCGGTGGTGACCAGGGCGATGGAGCGCACCTGGCTGGTGAGGTTGAACGCCATCGAGTTGACGTTGTCGGTGAGGTCCTTCCAGGTGCCGGCGACGTTGGGCACCTGCGCCTGGCCGCCGAGGATGCCCTCGGTGCCGACCTCGCGGGCCACGCGGGTGACCTCGTCGGCGAACGCCCGCAGCGTGTCGACCATCGTGTTGATCGTCTGGGCCAGCGCTGCGACCTCACCCTTCGCCTCGACGCTGATCTTCTGGCTCAGGTCGCCGCGGGCCACCGCGGAGGAGACCTGGGCGATCGAGCGCACCTGGCCGGTGAGGTTCAGGGCCATCGAGTTGACGTTGTCGGTGAGGTCCTTCCAGGTGCCGGCGACGCCTCGCACCAGGGCCTGGCCGCCGAGGATGCCCTCGGTGCCCACCTCGCGGGCCACCCTGGTCACCTCGTCCGCGAAGCCGGACAGCTGGTCGACCATCGTGTTGATCGTCGTCTTCAGCTCGAGGATCTCGCCCCGCGCGTCGACGGTGATCTTCTGGGTGAGGTCGCCGCGGGCGACCGCGGTGGTGACCTGGGCGATGTTGCGCACCTGGTCGGTGAGGTTGGCCGCCATGCCGTTGACGTTGTCGGTGAGGTCCTTCCAGGTGCCGGCGACGCCCTTGACGTCGGCCTGGCCGCCGAGCCGGCCCTCGGTGCCCACCTCGCGGGCGACCCGGGTGACCTCGTCGGCGAACGCCCGCAGCGTGTCGACCATCGTGTTGATCGTCTCGGCGAGCGCGGCGACCTCACCCTTCGCCTCGACGATGATCTTCTGGCTCAGGTCACCGCGGGCGACCGCGGCCGACACCTGGGCGATCGAGCGCACCTGGCCGGTCAGGTTGCTGGCCATGCCGTTGACGTTGTCGGTCAGGTCCTTCCAGGTGCCGGACACCCCGGCGACCTCGGCCTGGCCGCCGAGCTTGCCCTCGCTGCCGACCTCCCGGGCGACGCGGGTGACCTCCGCCGCGAAGGACGACAGCTGGTCGACCATCGTGTTGATCGTGTTCTTCAGCTCGAGGATCTCGCCCCGCGCGTCGACGGTGATCTTCTGGCTCAGGTCGCCGCGCGCGACCGCGGTGGTGACCTGGGCGATGTTGCGCACCTGGCTGGTGAGGCTGCCGGCCATGAAGTTCACCGAGTCGGTGAGGTCGCGCCAGGTGCCCGAGACCCCCGGCACCTCGGCCTGGCCGCCGAGCCGGCCCTCGCCGCCGGCCTCGCGCGCCACCCGGGTCACCTCGGAGGCGAACGCGGAGAGCTGGTCGACCATGGTGTTGACGGTGCTCTTCAGCTCGAACAGCTCGCCCTTCACGTCGACCGTGATCTTCTGGCTCAGGTCGCCGCGGGCCACCGCGGTGGTGACCTG
>DASVBJ010000158.1:0-16237 GCA_036375895.1 Actinomycetes bacterium
GGCCAGGCCGGGCCTGGATCGGCGGTACCGGCAGGGGACCACCAGGGCGTGAGCCGGTCGGTGGAGCTGTCGGGGCGCTCGTCTTCCATGCTCACAGCGTCACACCGATCGGTGCGTCCTCGCTGACAGAATCCTGTGAGGTTCCTGGGAGCCCGTACTCGGGCAGGGTGGGGTGAACAGGAACCGACAAGGAGACAGCATGCAGCAACGCACGCTCGGAACCCTGGCAGTCGCCGCCGAGGGGCTCGGCTGTATGGGGATGAGCGAGTTCTACGGCACCGCAGACGAGAGCGAGGCCGTGGCGACCATCCACCGGGCGCTCGACCTCGGGGTGACGCTGCTCGACACGGCCGACATGTACGGCCCGTTCTCCAACGAGCGGCTCGTCGGACGGGCGGTCGCAGGGCGCCGCGACGAGGTGGTCCTCGCGACCAAGTTCGGCAACGAGCGACGCGAGGACGGGACATGGGTCGGCCTCAACGGCCGTCCCGAGTACGTCCGCGCGGCCTGCGACGCCTCTCTGCAGCGGCTGGGGGTCGACGAGATCGACCTCTACTACCAGCACCGCGTCGACCCGCACACCCCGGTCGAGGAGACCTGGGAGGCGATGAAGCAGCTGGTCGAGGCCGGCAAGGTGCGCCACCTCGGCATCTCCGAGGCCGCGCCGGACACGATCCGTCGCGCCCACGCAGTGCACCCGGTCACGGCCGTGCAGACCGAGTGGTCGCTCTGGACGCGGGACCCGGAGGGCAACGGCGTGCTCGACACCGTGCGCGACCTGGGCATCGGGTTCGTCGCCTACTCCCCCATCGGCCGCGGCTTCCTCTCCGGCGAGATCCGCAGCCTCGAGGACCTGGAGCCCGACGACTTCCGACGGCACAACCCGCGGTTCCAGGGTGAGAACTTCGCGAAGAACCTCGAGCTGGTGGACCGCGTGCGGGAGATCGCCGCCGAGAAGGGCGTGACCGCGAGCCAGCTCGCCCTCGCCTGGGTGCTCCACCAGGGCGACGACGTCGTGCCGATCCCCGGCACGAAGCGGGTGCGTCACCTCGAGGCGAATTTCGCGGCGGCGGAGATCCAGCTCACGGAGGAGGACCTCTCGCGCATCGACGCGGCGGCCCCGGCAGGCGGCACCGCCGGCGACCGCTACCCCGACATGTCGACCGTGCACGTATAGGGCCCGGACATTGCCTGCCTGCCCCCACGGCGCCAGGCACGAGGCTGCGGCACAGTGGGCCGGATGAACAGCCTCCTCGAGCGCCTCGGCGTACCTCTTCCTGTCGTCGCCGCGCCGATGGCCGGCGGCCCGTCCACCCCCGCGCTCGTCGCTGCCGTGGGCGCGGCCGGTGGTCTCGGCTTCCTCGCCGGCGGCTACCGCGCGCCCGAGCAGGTTCGCGAGCAGGTCCGGCAGACCCGGGCACTCGGCGATCGACCCTTCGGCGTCAACGTGTTCGTGCCCGGCAGGCCCGACGTCGACAGGGCCGCGCTCGAGGCGTACGCCGAGCGGCTCCGGCCGGTCGCCGAACGCCTCGGCGTCACGCCCGGCGAGCCACGGTGGGACGACGACGGGTACGCCGGGAAGCTGGCCGTCCTCGTCGAGGAGCGCGTGCCGGTGGTCAGCTTCACCTTCGGCTGCCCGTCCGTCGACGACGTCGCCAGGCTGAAGGCGGTCGGCTCGCTCGTCGTGGTGACGGTGACGTCACCGGCGGAGGCCGCGCTGGCTGCGGCCTGCGGAGCCGACGCGCTGTGCGCGCAGGGCGCGGAGGCTGGTGCCCACCGCGGCTCGTTCGTCGACGACCCGTCGTCGCCACCCGGGGCGGACGCGCTGGGCCTGCTCCCGCTGCTCGGCCAGCTCGCCGACCAGCCGCTGCCGGTCGTCGCCGCCGGCGGCCTCATGACCGGCCGCGATGTGGCCGCGGCCCTGACGGCCGGGGCCGAGGCGGCGCAGCTGGGCACGGCGTTCCTCTGCTGTCCGGAGGCAGGGACGGTCGCCGCCCACCGGCGGGCGCTGCTCGACCGCGCCTACCCGGGCACCCGTTTCACGCGCGCGTTCAGCGGGCGCGCCGCGCGCGGCCTCGCGAACCGCTTCCTGCTCGAGCACCTCGACGCCCCGGCGGGCTACCCCTGGGTGCACCACCTCACCCGGCCCCTGCGCACCGCCGCCGCGGAGCAGGGCGACCACGACAGCCTGCACCTGTGGGCCGGGCAGGGCTGGCCGCTGGTGCGCGAGCTGCCGGCCGCCGAGCTCGTGGCGACGCTGGGTCGCGAGCTGGCCGAGGCCCGCGTTCAGTCGTCCACGTAGGGACAGTGCCGGCAGCCGCGGCCGCAGCACGTGCCGCGGTCGGCGAGGAAGCGCGCGGTCAGGACGAACAGCCCACTCGTCGGGTCGAGGTAGCCGGCCTCCCCCGCCTTGAGCGCCGCGGCGTGGGCGGCCAGCGCGGCCTCCTGGCCCGGCTGGTCGGGCGGGAGGCGCCGCGGATGCGGCTCGGTCAGGGGCCGTGGCGCCAGCGGGTCACGGGGTCGGTCGGCCACGGCTCGACCCTAGATTCGGCCGCAGACCGGCAGGATGGCCGGGTGACGTCCGAACGCCGGGTGCCGGCGACCGCCCTGCTGCTCGACCTGGACGGCGTGCTCGTCGACTCGACCGGCGCCGTGGTGGACCACTGGGCCCGCTGGGCCCGCCGGCGGGGCGTCGACACTGCCGCGGTGCTCGCGCTGGCCCACGGGTCGCCGAGCCGGGAGGTGATCGCGCGCTTCGTGCCGGCCGCCGAGGTGGCCGGCGAGGCGGACTGGCTGGAGGGGCTGGCCCTGCAGGACGGCGACGAGGTCGCGCTGCCCGGCGCCCTGCCGATGCTCACCCAGCGTCTGTTGCCAGTGGCCGTCGTCACCTCCGCCTCGGGCGACGTGGCCCGGGTGCGGCTGAGCCGGGCCGGGCTGCCGGTGCCGGCGGTGCTGGTCAGCGCCGACGACGTCGACCGGGGCAAGCCCGACCCGCAGCCCTACCTGCGTGCCGCCGCGCGGCTCGGGGTCGACCCGGCCACCTGCGTCGCGGTCGAGGACACGCCGGCCGGCCTCGCCGCGGTCCGCGCGGCCGGGGCCACCGCCCTCGCGGTGGTCACGAGCCACGAACCGCGCGACCTGACCGCGGCCGAGGCGGTGCTGCCCAGCCTCGCCGTGCTGCGGGTCGACGTGTCCGGCGTCAGCTGGACGCCGTGACCCGCGGCGGCTCGACCATCTCCCGCGGCAACAGGTACCAGTGCCCGCGCACGCAGGACACCACGACATGCTCCACGGGGTCCCGTCGGTCCGCGGTCACCCACCAGGCCGAGATCTCGGCCGGCACACCGCACCTCGGGCAGCTGACGATCTCCATGCGCTCACCCCTCCCCGCTCAGAGAGCGCCCGGCGCCCACCCCTGATACGCCGTGAGGCTCACTGCGCGCTGGACGGGGCCCACAGGTTGACCCCGGCGTCGACGGCATGGCGGTCGATCTCCGCCAGCTCGTCGGCGGTGAAGTCGAGGTTGTCCAGCGCCGCGAGGTTCTGCTCGAGCTGGGCGACGCTGCTCGCCCCGATGAGCACCGAGGTCATCCGCGGGTCACGCAGCGCCCAGGCGAGCGCCAGCTGGGCGAGCGACTGACCGCGGCGCTCGGCGATCGCGGCGAGCGCCCGCACCCGCGCCAGGTTCTGCTCGCTCAGCATGTCCGGGTCCAGCGACTTGTCCTGTGCCGCGCGCGAGTCCTCGGGCACGCCGTGCAGGTAGCGGGAGGTCAGCAGCCCCTGCGCGAGCGGCGAGAACGCGATGCAGCCGACACCCTCGCGCCCGAGCACGTCGAGCAGTCCCTCCTCGATCCAGCGGTTGAGCATCGAGTAGGACGGCTGGTGGATGAGCAGCGGCGTGCCCAGGTCACGCAGGATCGCGGCGGCCTCGGCGGTCCGCCGCGGCGAGTACGACGAGATGCCGGCGTAGAGCGCCTTGCCCTGCCGCACCGCCGCGTCGAGCGCCCCCATCGTCTCCTCGAGCGGCGTCTCCGGGTCGAAGCGGTGCGAGTAGAAGATGTCGACGTAGTCCAGGCCCATCCGGCTGAGCGACTGGTCCAGCGAGGAGAGCAGGTACTTGCGCGAGCCCCACTCGCCGTACGGCCCGGGCCACATGTCGTAGCCCGCCTTCGTGGAGATGATGAGCTCGTCGCGGTACGGCGCGAGGTCCTCACGCAGGATGCGACCGAAGTTCAGCTCGGCCGAGCCGTAGGGGGGCCCGTAGTTGTTGGCCAGGTCGAAGTGCGTGACACCGAGGTCGAACGCCCGGCGCAGGATCGCCCGCTGGGTCTCCAGCGGCTTGTCGTCCCCGAAGTTGTGCCACAGGCCGAGGGACACCGCGGGCAGCTTGAGCCCGCTGCGGCCCGTGCGGCGGTACGGCAGGCGGTCGTAGCGGTCGTCGGCGGCAGTGAACGGCATCCGCCAACGGTAAACCGGGACCCCCTGCCCGCCGTCCTACGGGCAGGACCGGCGCGCACCCCAGGAGGTCGCCATGACCGCACGTCCCACCCGCCTCGTCGCCCTCACCACCGGCCTGCTGCTGACAGCCGGACTCGTCCCCGGATCGACGGGCGCGTGGGCAGCGTCCACCTCGACCTGGAGCACCGGCACGCGGTCGGTCGTTCGCGACCCGGCCACCACGCCGACGGTGACCGGCATCCGGGTCGGCCGCCACCCGACGTACGACCGCATCGTCATCGACCTGCGCGGCGGCGCGCCTGGCTACCGCGTCGGCTACGTCCGGGCGCTGCGCGAGGACGGGTCCGGCCGGGTCGTCGACCTGCGCGGCGCCGCCAGCCTGAGGATCACGCTGCCCTCGGCCAACGCGCACGACATCGTGACGGGGGCCGACACGCTGCGGACCCCGGCCCGCAAGCGGTGGTTCTACCCCGAGATCAAGGAGTACGCCGTGCTCGGCGACTTCGAGGCCGTCGTCACCGTCGGCGTCGGCGTGGCGCGCCGCGAGCCGTTCCGGGTGTTCACGCTGCGCCACCCGACCCGGCTGGTGGTGGACGTGCGGCACTGACCCGGGACGGCGGCCGAGGGGCTACTCGCGGCGGACCTGGCCGGGCACTGCGGCCGCGCTGGGCCGGATGTTCTGGTTCACCCGGAACAGGTTCTGCGGGTCCCACGTGTCCTTCAGCTCGACCAGACGCTGGAACTTGTCCGCGTCGAAGCCGGACCGCAGATGTGCCTCGCCCTCGTCGGGCTCGAAGTTGAGGTAGACACCACCGGTGGTGAACGGCCGCATCGCCTCCGACATGGACCGGGCCCAGCCGACGTGCCGCGCGTCCTCGGACGGGTCCTGCCAGCAGGCGATCGGGTGGAGCATGTACGGCGCCGCCCGGTGGCCGGCCGCCGTCGCGTCCTCGGGCACCCGGCTGATCGCACCGCCGTGCCGGAAGATGATCGCCTGCGACATGGGCGACTCGATCCGGCTGCCGTGCTCGAGGAAGGTGTCGATCGCGTCGTCGGTCAGCGCGGTCATGTGCTCGCCGGTGGTGTAGTTGCGCCACCCCGTCGGCGCGAACCCGTCGAGCATCGACTGGAACGCCGTGTACGGCATGGGCTGCACCAGGTCGGCCACCGGCGAGCCGATCGCCCGCAGCTCGGCGAGCCCCTCCCGACCCTCGTCGGGGTCGCCCGCCCAGATCGCCACGATGCCGAACGCCGGCTTGCCGACGGCCTCCGCCGGGACCCACGGCTCCGGCGGGGCCAGGATCACCGCGATCCCGGTGCACAGCTGCTCGGGCGAGCGCTCCACCAGGTCGCGGTACGCCCGGGCGACCTCGCCGGCCCCGTCCATCGCGTGCGGGATCAGCCCGGCCATGACGATCGGGCCGAGCGGGTGCACCCGGAGCTCGTACGACGTGACGACGCCGAAGTTGCCGCCGCCTCCCCGCAGGCCCCAGAGGAGATCCGGGTTCTCGTCCTCGCTGGCAGTGACGACGCGGCCGTCCGCGGTGACCACGTCGGCGGACAGCAGGTTGTCGCACGCGAGCCCGTACGTCGTCGAGAGCCAGCCGTAGCCGCCGCCGAGGGTGAAGCCGCCGATACCCGTCGTCGTGACGCGCCCGCCGGGCGTGACCAGGCCGTGCAGCTGGGTCTCCCGGTCGTACTCGCCCCACAGGACGCCGCCGTTGGCGCGGGCGGTGCGCCGCTGCGGGTCGACGTGCGTGCCCTTGAGGCTGCGCAGGTCGATGAGCACCCCGTCGTCGACGACGGCCTTGCCGGCGACGCTGTGGCCGCCGCAGCGCACGGCCACTGGCAGACCCCGATCCCGCGCATAGCCCACCGCGTCCACGACGTCGCTCGTGCCGGCGGGACGCACGACCAGACCAGGGTGCTTGTCGATCATCCCGTTGAAGACGGCTCGGGCCTCGTCGTAGCCCGGGTCCCCGTCCCGCAACAGCTGTCCCTTGAAACCATTCGCCAGCAACGGGGCAGGGTCGAGCACCGACGGGGTCGCCATAGCCGTCTCCTCTTGCGCGGGAGCCCGCGGCCCATCGGCTCCCCGCCCGCGAGACCTCTCGAATGAAGCACCCCACCCGTCTGCGGGCAAGAGCCCGAGCGCGCGGCTGCCTCAGGCGACGACGGTGGCATCCCCCTCGTCGGCACGCCGGGCGCGGCGCCTGCCGCCGCCGCGGACCTCGGCGTACGCCGAGGCGAGCCGGGTCGCCGCGTCGCGCAGGTCCTCGGCCGGGCCCGTGTAGGGCACCCGGAGGAACCGCTCGAAGGCCCCGTCGACGCCGAACCGCGGTCCGGCCGCGAGGCGCAGGCCGTGCCGGCCGGCGACGGCCGCGAGCGCGCTGCTCACCGGGGCGTCCAGGTGCACCCACAGGGCGAGCCCGCCCGGCGGCGGGTCGAACCGCCACGTCGGCAGCGCCTCGGCGAGCGCACCGGCCAGGGTGTCGCGCTGCGCGCGGAGGCGGGTCCGTCTGGTCGCCGTCACGGGGACGACGTCCGCGAGCAGGCGGGCCAGCACGATCTGCTCGAGCACCGGCGTCCCGAGATCGAGGCCGGGCCGGGCGGCCACGAGCCGGTCGACCAGCTCCTCCGGCGCGCGCAGCCAGCCGATCCGCAGACCGCCCCAGAACACCTTGCTCGCCGAGCCGACCGCGAGCACCCGGCCGTCGTCGCGCCCCCCTCGCGCGGGGCCGAAGGCAGGCACCGGGGCGGGCCCGGTTGCGTCGTCGAGGGAGAGCTCGGCGAGGGTCTCGTCGACGACAACCGGCACCCCGGCCCGCCGGGCCAGCCCGGCGACCTGCTCGCGGGTCGCGGCGTCCATGAGCCGCCCGGTCGGGTTCTGGAAGTCGGCGATCAGGTAGGCGAGCCGAGGACCGGTCTGCCGCGCGGCCGCCTCCAGCGCCTCGACGTCCCAGCCCTCGTCGGGCAGCCCGACCGGCACCGGCCGGCCGCCCGCCCGGCGGACGGCTTCGAGGGCGTTGGGGTACGTCGGGTGCTCGACGAGCACCCGGTCGCCGGGGCCGGTCAGCAGGAGCAGCAACAGGGCCAGCGCGTGCTGGGCGCCGTTGGTCACCAGCACCTGCCCCGGCCGCGTGGGCAGCCCCCTCGCCGTGTAGCGCTCGGCGATCGCGGCCCGCAGGACCGGCAGCCCGCGCGGCTCGTAGCCGTGACCGGGAAGGTAGCGGGGCAGCTCCTCGACGGCGGCCGCGACCGCGGCGTACAGGGCACCCTCGGGTGCGCGCGGGGCGGCGTAGGCCAGGTCGATCACGCCCGGTCCGGCGTCCTCGCCGAGCACCATGGCCGGCTCCGCCGCGCCCGGTCGGCCTTCTGCCGCGGCCGGCAACCGGGTGCGCGTGCCGGACCCCTGGCGCGACACGGCGTACCCCTGGTCGCGCAACCGCCCGTAGGCCGCCGTCACCGTCGTGCGGCTCAGCCCGAGGGCGGCAGCGAGCTCCCGCTCGCCGGGCAGGCGCACCGCCAGCGGGAGCCGGCCGTCGAGGACGAGCAGGCGCAGCGCGTCGGCGAGCGCGGCGTACGCCGGGCCGGGGCGCCGCCATGAGCCGAGCAGCCGGGCGAGCGGGCGGGCCGCGACGGACCGGTCGGGGCCGGGAGGCGAGAGGGCGGGCATACCGGCCGTGCGGGCCATGCGGGCCACTCTCGACCAACTGGCTATGGAATGCAAGGCCACTTGTCGGGATCGTGGTTGCCATGCCGATCACCCGTCGCCTCGTCCAGCTCTACCTGGGCCTCGTGCTCTACGGCGTGTCCTCGGCCCTCATGGTGCGCTCGCAGCTCGGCCTGGACCCCTGGGATGTCCTCCACCAGGGGGTGGCCCGCCATACCGGGCTGTCCCTGGGGACGGTGGCGATCGCGGTGGGCGCCGTGGTCCTGCTGGGCTGGGTGCCCTTGCGCCAGCGGCCGGGCCTCGGGACGGTGAGCAACGTCGTGGTGATCGGCCTCGCCGTCGACGCGGCGCTCGCGGTCCTGCCACCGGTCGAGGGGATCGCTGCCCGCGTCGCGCTGCTCGTGAGCGGGGTGGTCCTCAACGGCTTCGCGACCGGCTGCTACATCGGGGCGCGGTTCGGGCCCGGGCCACGCGACGGGCTGATGACCGGGATCGTCCGGCGCTCCGGCCGCTCGGTGCGGCTGGTCCGCACCGGCATCGAGATCACCGTCGTGGTCGTGGGGTGGCTGCTCGGCGGCACGGTCGGCATCGGCACGGTCACCTACGCGCTCGCCATCGGCCCGCTCGTGCACCGCTTCCTGCCGCTGCTCGAGGCCGGCCGCCGGCAGCCGCGCCCGGCTCCCGCCGTCCGGCCGGTCGTCGACCTGGCGTAGGGCTTGCCACGTCGTACCCGCCGGTGTTGCGTGGCGGTGTCGGGCCAGCACCGCTCGTTGCCTGCATCGGGCCAGCCTGCATCGGGCCTGGAGGGGTGACGCCGGTGTACGCACGCACCACGCTCATCGACATCGCTGCGAGCCGGGTCAACGAGCTCGTGACCATCGTCGAGGGCGGGCTCCGGGCGCTCGCGGTGTCGCTGCCGGGGTCCCTGGGCCTGTCGCTGCTCTGCGACCGGGCGTCCGGGCGGTGCGTCGTCACGACGGCGTGGGACACCGACCGGGCCATGCGCGACAGCTTCGTGCCGCTCACCACCGCGAGCGACGAGATCGGCCGGAGACTCGGCGGCACGCCGGTGCCGGAGGAGTGGGAGGTGGCCGATCTGCACCGGCTGCGCCGGTCGGGTCCCGGGTTCTGGAGCCGTTCGACCAGGGTGGAGTTCGAGCCGCTCGACGCCGAGGCGGTGCTGCAGATCTACCGGTCCACCACCGTCCCGGAGCTCGAGCTGCTCACCGGGTTCTGCTCCGCGACGCTGCTGCTCGACCCCGCGCGCGGCCGCGGGGTGTCGACGGTGACCTACGACACCTACGCGGCCCTGGCAGGGAGCCGGCACCGGGCGGGCGAGATCAGGCGGACCTCCACCGAGAGGGCACACGCGCGTGTCGGCGAGGTCATGGAGCTCGAGGTCGCGGTGGCCGCGATCACGCTGCCCGGCGAGGCACGGTGGTCGGCGCGGTGGCCGGCGCGCACAGCGGCGAGATCACCGAGGCGGCTCTCGGCGCGGTAGCGGCCGAGCCCCGGCGAGGCCCTGGGCGCATGACGGTTGGAGACGGGGTGTCGCTTCGCGGTGCGCAACGGGGACCCCCCACAATGTGACGAGGCCCCTCCATGTATGAGATGGAGGGGCCTCGCCTGGTCCCGCTGCACCGGAGCCGATCGCTCGACCCGTGCGTTGCGGGACCTGTCACCAGGTCCAGTCGACCCACGTGGTGTCCTCGGTCTCCCGAGTCCTCCTCGTGTCCCGGGGTCTCCCCCGGGTCTGTCCGGAGTCTCCTCCGAACCGGTCCCCGTTCCTGGTGGCGTGGGCAATTTCTAGTGCCTGCGCAACGGCCGCACAAGACCTTTGCGACAACTTCTTGGACGAGTTTTCCCGGTCGGCGAGGTGTCCACAGAAACCGCCCGGTTGTCCCCCGCGATCAGTGCTTGTCCACCACCTTTTCCACCGGGCCGTCCACAGGTCGCCGGCACCCGATCGGTCTTCCCTCGCCGCCGCCCCCGGCTACGGGCGCAGCCGCAGGACCACGCCCGCGTGGTCGGACGCCCACAGGCCGGACGGTGTCCGCGCCGCCGGGTCGAGGCCGGTGATGCGCCCCTGGTCGGCGGGCATCGGGCCGCCGCCCGCGGCGCGGGCGAACACCATGTCGATGCGGTGGTCGATCTTGGACGTGTCCGGGTCGTCGACGAGCTCGGACAGGCCGGAGGTGAAGCCCTCCTCGGCCGGTGCGAACTGCAGCCACTCGTCGGTGAAGCCGCCCGGGCCGGTGATGAAGTCGTACGGCGCGGAGTGCGGCACCGAGTCCGGCGGAGGCTTGATCGTGTGGTTGAGCGGGTCGGAGTTGCAGTCGCACACGACGATCACCGGCTGGTCCTGCGGGCCGGCCGGACCGCCCAGGAGCTCCATCGCCTGGGCCAGGGCCACGTTGGAGTACTGGGACTCGAGGTGCGTGTTGACGAACCGGAACGACTTGGCACCCACCGTGACGTCGGCCCAGTTGTAGCCGCGGATGAACGAGAACGACGCGCCGCCGAGCGGGAACGTGATGCGGGTGTCGTACTGCGCGCTCCCGTGGTCGCGGACCTTCACCTTGCCGCCGACGGGCCGGATGATGACGTCACGCATGGTCAGCCGGACATCCTGTGCGGTGGCCGCGAACTCGGCCGAGCCGGGAAGGCCGGCGAACGCGGGACCCTCGACGTCGGACTCCTGCTGCACGCTCACGGCCACGTACGGCGTGCCGAGCGCCGCCAGGTCGCCCAGCAGCGTCTGGAGGAAGTCGTAGTCGACCACCTCGGCATCGGCGTGCCCGATGTCGCCGAGCTCGAGCGGGCCGTGCCGCCAGATCGCGACCTCCTGCAGCCCGACGAGGGCGGGCTCGTTCGCTGCGATCTCGCGGGCCAGCAGCTTGCTCCGGGCCGGGAAGTCGGTCTGGTCGACGATGCCGCGCAGCTCATGGTTGGCGTGCGCGAAGGCCAGGAGCTGGACCGGGGCGGGGGTGCCCGGCGGCAGCGAGAGCACGGCGTGCAGGGGGCGCTGGATGTCGCCGCCCAGGTAGAGGTTGCGGGTCATCACGGTGACGGGTACGCCGGTCCCCGGCTCGGGTGCCGCCTGCGCGGCCGGTGCCGCGGCCAGGCCGACGGCCAGCAGGGCTGCGATGCCCGCGGCCAGCCGGCGCGTCAGTGCGCTGGGTCGTCTCATCTGGTCTCCTCGTCGAGCCTGCGGTGCGCCCCGACTGCCCCCGGGCCGTGGAGCCGGCGCAGGACTCCCACCCGGGGCCAACTCCAGCACGGATCAAGGACGGCCGGAAGTCGTTCGGCAAATCACCGGCTGTGGCCGGCGGGATCGGCTGCAACACTGCGCTCGTGCTCGTGATCTCGGAACCCCTGGCCACCGAGCGGCTGCTGCTCCGCCCCTTCACCACCGACGACCTCGAGGACGTGCTCGCCATCCACGGGCGCCCCGACGTGGTGCGCTACCTCTACTGGGAGGTGCGTTCCCGCGACGAGGTGCGCGAGCTGCTGGAGCGGCGGGTGCACCTCGACCGGATCGAGAAGGAGGGCGACGCACTGGTGCTCGCCGTCGTGCGTCGCTCGGACGGCCGGGTGATCGGCGAGATGACGTTGCGCTGGACCAGCGCGCAGCACCACCAGGGCGAGGTGGGCTTCGTGTTCCACCCGGACGCGCACGGCCAGGGCTACGCGCGCGAGGCGACGTCCGTCGTGCTCGACCTTGCGTTCGACCGGCTCGGACTGCACCGGGTGTACGGCCGGACCGACGGGCGCAACGACGCCTCCGCCCGGCTGATGCTGCGCCTGGGCATGCGTCAGGAGGCCCACTTCGTGCACAACGAGATCTTCAAGGGCGAGTGGGGCGACGAGCTGGTGTTCGCGATCCTGGCCGACGAGTGGGCCGCGGCGCGCGGCCACCCGGCCCCCGAGGTCACACCACCCGGTCGGTGAGCCGACCGAGTGCCCGCCTCAGGGTGACCTAAGACCTCTGGGCGGGACACCCGCGGGCTGCTGCGCTGGGAGTCGGCCGACCGGCCGCGCCCGCAACCGGCCGCCCACGGGAGGACGGGATGGACCAGACCACTACGCACCCCGCCACCGCCCCTGGGGTGCCTCCCGGGACCGAAGCCGAGCCCCTGCTGGTCGCGAACGGGGTCTCCAAGATCTACCGCACCGGGACCGTCGAGGTCCGTGCCCTCGACGCCCTCGACCTGGCTGTCCGGCCGGGCGAGCTGGTCGCGGTCATGGGCCCGTCCGGGTCGGGGAAGACCACCATGCTCAACTGCCTGTCCGGCCTCGACGACATCGACGAAGGGGTCGTCTCGGTCAGCGGTCGCGACCTCTTCGCGATGACCGACGCGGAACGCACCGACCACCGGGCGCGGACCATGGGCTTCGTCTTCCAGTCGTTCAACCTGATCCCCGTCTTCGACGCGGTGGAGAACGTCGAGCTACCGCTCCTGCTCACCGGCACCTCGCCGCGTGAGGCCAGAGAGCGCAGCCTCGACATGCTGCAGACGGTGGGCCTCGGACTGCGCGCGAAGCACCGCCCGAACGAGCTCTCCGGCGGCGAGCAGCAGCGCGTGACCATCGCGCGTGCGCTGGTCGCCAAGCCAGCGATCGTGTGGGCCGACGAGCCGACTGGCAACCTCGACACCGCGATGGCGCACTCGGTGATGGAGCTGCTGCAGCGGCTGAACGCGGAGCAGGGCCAGACGATCGTCCTCGTCACGCACGACCCGGCCATCGGCGCCTCGGCCAGTCGGCTGGTCCGCATGCAGGACGGCCGGCTCAAGAGCGACGAGCACCAGCCGTCCCCGACGCCGCTGCGCATGCCCACACCTCGGTGAGGTGACACCGTGTATCCGCAGATGCTGCCGCCGCTGTTGGTGGCGACCGTGGTCGCGCTGCTGTTCGTGACGTTCCTCGTCGTGGCCCGTCCGGTGCTCCGGCGGCTCGCCCTGCGCCAGGTGCTGCGCCGGCCGACCGAGTCGATGCTCGTGGTGGTCGGCTCCCTGCTCGGCACCACCCTGATCGTCGCCAGCCTGGTGGTGGGTGACTCGCTGGACCGGTCGGTCCGGCAGGTGGCGTACGACGTGCTCGGTCCCGTCGACGAGTACGTCCAGGTGACGGACCCGGCACTCGGCTCACAGGTGTCGATCAGGCTGTCGCAGCTCACCCTGGACCCGCGGGTCGACGGCGTGCTCGAGGTGCACGGGGACCGGGCGGCGATCACCCACACGGTGAACGGCCGGACCATCGCCGAGCCGCGCGCTCTGATCTGGGAGACCGACCTGGGGGAGGCCGCCGACTTCGGCGGGCGCGGGAAGTCCGGCCTCGAGGTCGCGGACCCCGGGCAGGACGGGGTCGTCATCAACGAGAACCTCGCCAAGTCGCTGCGCGCCCGTGAGGGCGACACGCTGAACCTCTTCCTCTACGGCCGGGCCGTGCCCGTCGTTGTGCGCGACGTGGTGCCCGCGACGGGGATCGCCGGCATGGGGGCCGGTGCGTCCGAGAACCGCAACGCCTTCGTCCCGCGGGGCACGCTGCAGGGTGCCGCCCTCGGCTCCGGGCAGGGGCCGTCGACGACGGTGCTCGTCTCCAACCGCGGCGATGTTGAAGGCGGCGTCGGTCTGACCGACCAGGTGCGCGCGGCCATGGAGAAGGAGCTGGGGCCGCTCGCCGCCAAGGGGGCCACCGTCAGCACGCCCAAACGGGAGGTGCTCGACGAGGCGCAGCAGACCGGGGACATGCTCGGCTCACTGTTCCTGTTCATCGCGAGCTTCAGCATCATCGCGGGCATCATGCTGCTCGTCCTGATCTTCGTGATGCTCGCGGAGGAACGGAAGGGGCAGCTGGGCATGCTGCGCGCCGTCGGCATGCGCCGACGGCGGGTCGCGGGCAGCTTCGCGATCGAAGGCGCGGTGTACGGCGGGGTCGCCACGCTGCTGGGAGCTGGGCTCGGGGTCCTCGTCGGACGCGTCGTGGTCGTGCTGGCCGTCAACATCATCAATGGCTTCAACCAGAGCGGGAACAAGCTGTCGATCGTCTTCGACGTCACGCCGGTGAGCATCCTGAACGGTCTTGCCGCGGGCTTCCTGGTCGCCTTCGTGACTGTCGTGCTCACAAGCATCCGCATCGCGCGGATGAACGTGATCGCGGCCATCCGCGACCTGGAGCCGCCGGCACGACGGACCCGCCGCCGCTGGACCGTCGCAGCCGTGGTCGCGACCGCACTCTTCACCCTGCTCTCCGTGCCCGCTGTGGCGACGAGTGCGGGCGCCGCGACACTGCTGTACCCGGCGCTCGCTGCGGTCTGCGCCGTCCCACTGCTCCGGCGCGTCCTGCCGGCGAAGACCGTCTACACGCTCGTCGCGACAGCAGTCCTCGCGTGGGGGCTGGTGGCCAACGTGGTGCGGCCGGATCTGTACGCAGACGGCTCGACCGCGACGTACATCGTCCTGGGCTCGATGCTGTCGTTCGCGGCGGTCGTCCTCGTCAGCCTGCACCAGGAGGTCGTGCTACGGCCGCTACGCCCGCTGATCCAGCGACCTTCGCAGGCGGGCCTCGCCACCCGCATCGCGATGGCCTATCCCACCGCCCGGCGGGGCCGGACGGGGGCGACCCTGGCGATGTACTCCCTCGTCGTGCTCGTCATCGTGCTGCTGACCCAGATCAACGCGGCCGTCAGCGCCGGCATGTCGGGGGCAGTGAGCGACTCGACCGGCGGCTGGGCGATGCGGGTCGACATGAACCCGAGCACCCCGGTCCCCGCCGCGGAGCGGACTCTCACGTCGGGCGACTATGCCGGCCGGATCCTCAAGGTGGCTCCGCTGGTGACTGCCGTGGGGCGGGCCGACGACCCGCTGCGACGGCGCACCGACCTGGCTCCGGTCCTGGCGATCGGGATCTCGAGGCCGCTGCGCGAGTCCCCTCCGTCCCTGGAGGAGCGGCTGTCATCGCTGCCGAGCGACACGGCGGCCTGGGACCTCGTCCTGAAGAACCCGCGCTACGTGCTGGTCGACGCCTACTACGCCGCGCAGGGTGGCCCGGAAGGCCGGCTGATCGAGCCGGGCATGAAGCTGCACCTGACGACGTCCTCGGGCGAGGTGCGCACGTACACCGTCGCCGGCACCCTCACCTCCGGCACCGCCTTCTACGGGCTGGACAGCGGCGAGTTCCGGTACCCGGTGCTCATGAACACCGGTGAGGTCAACGATGCGTTCGGGACCTACGCCCGCCCCACCAGCCTGATGCTCTCGCTGGCTCCCGGCGTCGATCGGCCCGCGCTGGCCAGCGAGCTGCAGGGCGCGTGGCTGCGCAACGGCCTGGTGGCCACCGACATCCCGGACCAGGTGGAGCGGGGCTTCGTGGCCAACCGCCAGCTGTTCCAGCTGATGCAGGGCTACCTCGCGCTGGGCCTGGTGGTGGGCATCTGTGGCCTCGGTGTCGTCATGGTGCGTGCCGTTCGCGAGCGGCGGCGGACGATCGGCGTGCTGCGTGCCCTCGGCTTCCGCGCCCGGACCGTGCAGCGGTCGTTCCTGACGGAGAGCATCTTCATCGCGGTCGAGGGCGTCGTCATCGGCACCGTGCTGGGCGTCCTCACGACCTACCTGCTCTACCTGAAGAGCCCGGCGTTCGACACGCTGAACGGCGGCTACCCGATCGCCTGGAAAGAGATCGCGCTGACCGTGGGCGTCACGCTGGTTGCCTCGGTGCTCGCGACCTTCGCTCCGGCGCGCCGCGCTGCGCGCATCCGCCCGGCCGTCGCGGTCCGCGTCGCCGAGTGACGCCGGCGGCCGACCCGACACCGTCGCCCGCCCCCGACACCGCCGCCCGCCCGCCGGCCCGCGACCCGCCCACGACCCACCGGCTCGCGAAGCTGCGGAACCCCGGGCCGATCAACGCTCCTCAGCTCCGCAACTCACCCCAGAGCCGGCCCGGCACCGCAGCCGGCCACCCGCCCACCACCCGCCGGCTCGCGAAGTTGCGGAACCCTGAGCCGATCAACGCTCCTCAGCTCCGCAACCCCCCCCCGAGCCGGCCCGACACCCGCCGCCGGCTCGCCTACCACCCGCCGGCTCGCGAAGTTGCGGAACCGGGCCG
>DASVBJ010000161.1:0-8966 GCA_036375895.1 Actinomycetes bacterium
ATCGCGATCGCCGAGGACGCGCTGCAGGAGCTGTCCAGCGACTGAGGACCGTCGCCGTCAGTCGCCGAGGTCGTGGCGCAGCCGCTTGACGGCGCCGCGCCGCCGCTTCGCCTCCAGCCGACGCGCGACGGCGCCCCGCGACGGGCGGGTCGGCCGCCTCGGCCGCGGCGGCGGCGCGATGGCCTCGAGAAGCAGCGCGACCAGCCGATCCTCGGCCGCCCGCCGGTTCTGCAGCTGCGAGCGCCGCTCGGAGGCAGTCACGGTGATCACGCCGTCGACCAGCCGCCCGGCCAGCCGCTGCAGGGCCCGGGCCTTGAGGGGCGGCGGGAGCGCCGCGGAGGCGGCCAGGTCGTAGGAGAGCTCGACCCGGGAGTCGGTGGTGTTCACCGACTGCCCGCCGGGGCCACCGGCCCGGGAGAAGCGCCAGCGCAGCTCCGCCTCGGGGATGACGACGGAGCCCCGCACCTGCAGATCGCCTGGCATGGGTCAAGGATGCCTTCCCGCCCGGATCCGCGTCGGCGAGGTTGCGGGGAGGTTGCAGGGAGGCGCAGGGAGTCGCGGGGAACGCGGCGCACCGATCGGCGCCCGATTGCGGCAATCCACCTCATGACACCGCCGAACGGGGCAACCCTGGTCGCGGGGCAGAGTCGTCCCGTCACCCACCGCAGTACTTGGTGCCGACCTGTTGCCGTCCGGCGAACACCCCACCTACAGTCCCCCGGACTGCGCACCGCGCAGGCACCGCAGACGGCCGCCGAGTCCTGCCCGCCGTCGGGGGGTCACCGAGCATGCACCGGGCAGGAGTGGGGGAACCACCACGGGCGCCGCGAGGCGTCCTCGGGGTGAAGTCGCTCGCGCGACCAGGCATACCTCTCGCCTGAACCCGACAGCTCACCTCACAGGCGGCGAGAGGAACGTCGTCATGGCGCTTCGCCCCCGCGGTCGTCACCGCAGACCCGCCAACCGCACTCGCAGCCTCGGGCTGGCCGCTGCCCCGATCGTGGCGGCCGTGCCGCTGGCGGCTACTCCGTCGTCGGCGCAGGCCGCAACCACCCGGACCTGGGACCGGCTGGCCGCCTGCGAGAGCGGCGGTCGCTGGCACATCAACACCGGCAACGGCTACTACGGCGGCCTGCAGTTCTCGGCAGGCACCTGGCGCGCCTACGGCGGCTCGCGCTACGCCCCGCGCGCCGACCTGGCCTCCAAGTCCCAGCAGATCGCCGTCGCCGAGCGACTGCTCGACGCGCGCGGCTGGGCTCCCTGGCCGGTGTGCTCCCGCCGGCTCGGGCTGGACGCGAGCGACGCCGCCGGATCGCCCGCGGGTGTCGCGGCCGTGCAGCGGGCCGTCGACGCGCGGGCCTCGCGCAGCGGCGCGCGCAAGGCCGTGGCGCGGACTTACGTCGTACGCCGGGGCGACACCCTGTCGGCCATCGCGCGGCGGCACCGGCTGCCCGGCGGCTGGCAGTCGCTCTACCGCATCAACCGGTCGACCATCGGTCGCGACCCGGGCCGCATCCATCCCGGCCAGCGGCTCGCCCTGCGCTGACCCGCGCGGACCCGGTCACCCGCCCAGCCCGAGCGTCAGCGGCAGGACCTCCCCGGCACCGGCCCGGCGCAGCAGCCGGCCGACGACCGCCGCGGTCCACCCGCTGTCGGCCAGGTCGTCGACCAGCAGGACCGGCTGGTCGCCGAGGGACGACACGGCGGCCCGCAGGGGGTCGTCGACGGTGAACGCGTCGTGCAGGGCGCGGACCCGCTGGGCGCTGTTGCTGCGCATCGTCGCCGGGTCGTCGTGGCGCACCCGGGTCACCTCGCCGAGCAGGGCCAGCCGCCCGGTCTCGGCGACCCGCCCGGCGAGCGAGCGCACCAGCGTCGGGCGTGACCGGGACGGCACGGCGATCACGGCGGCCGGCCGTCGTGACCACCCCCAGGTGCGCAGCACCTCCACGACGGCCGCGAACAGGTCGTCCGGGACCGGGGCGTCGGGTGCGCCGTCCTGCAGCAGGCGGCGCACCCGCGGCCCCCAGCCGACGTCCGAGAGCCGGGCCACGGCCCGGCCCGGCGCGCACTGCTCGTCCGGCGGGATGCGCCCGGCGAGCTCGACGCCCACCGCGGCCAGCCCGCTGGGCCACATCCGTCGCGGCTCGAGCGGCACGCCGGGCCGGGCGAGCGCGGCCCGGCCGGCCCGCAGCGACTCTTCCCCCACCGTCTCGGCCCACGAGGCGCCGGCGCAGCGGTCGCACCGCCCGCACGGCTCGCCCGCGGACGGGTCGTCGAGCTGGCGGCGGAGGAAGTCGAGCCGGCAGCCGGGGGCGACGAGGTAGTCACGCATCGCCTGCTGCTCACGGGACCGGGCCTCGGCGACCCGGCGGTAGCGCTCCTCGTCGTACGCCCACGGCGTGCCGGTCGCCACCCAGCCGCCACGCACCCGGCGTACGGCGCCGTCGACGTCCAGGACCTTCAGCATCGTCTCCAGCCGCGACCGCGACAGGTCGACCCTCGCCTCCAGCGCAGGCGTGGACACCGGCCCGTCGTGCTCGGCGAGCACGTCGAGGGTCGCCCGCACCTGGCTCTCCGCCGGGAACCCCAGGCTCGCGTAGTAGCGCCAGATCGCCTCGTCGGACTCCCCGGGCAGCAGCAGCGCGTGGGCCCGGTCGACGCCGCGGCCGGCCCGGCCGACCTGCTGGTAGTAGGCGATCGGCGACTGCGGCGCCCCGAAGTGGACCACGAAGCCGAGGTCGGGCTTGTCGAAGCCCATGCCGAGCGCCGAGGTGGCGACCAGCGCCTTGACCCGGTTGGCGAGCAGGTCGTCCTCGGCAGCCTGCCGCTCGGCCGTCTCGGTGCGCCCGGAGTAGGACGCCACGGTGTGGCCGCGGGCGCGCAGGAAGTCGGCGACCTCGTCGGCCTGCGCGACGGTGAGCGTGTAGACGATGCCCGACCCCGGCAGCTCGCCCAGGTGCTCGGCGAGCCAGGCCAGGCGGGCGGCGTCGTCGGGCAGCCGAACCACCCCGAGGTGCAGGCTGGTGCGGTCGAGGCTGCCACGCAGGACCAGCGCCTCGCTGCCCTCGAGCGCGAGCTGGTCGGCGACGTCGGTCACGACCCGGGCGTTGGCGGTGGCAGTCGTGGCGAGGACCGGCACCCCCGCCGGCAGCTCGGCGAGCAGGGTGCGGATGCGCCGGTAGTCGGGGCGGAAGTCGTGACCCCAGTCCGAGATGCAGTGCGCCTCGTCGACGACGAGCAGCCCCGTCGAGGCGGCCAGCCGGGGCAGGACGGTGTCGCGGAAGTCCGGGTTGTTGAGGCGCTCCGGGCTCACCAGCAGCACGTCGACGTCGCCGCGCGCGACGGCCTCGCGCACGGCGTCCCACTCCTCGACGTTGGCCGAGTTGATGGTGGCCGCGCGGATGCCGGCGCGCTCGGCCGCCGCCACCTGGTTGCGCATCAGCGCGAGCAGCGGGCTGACGATCACGGTGGCCCCCGCCCCGCGGGCCCGCAGCAGGGCCGTGGCGACGAAGTAGACGGCCGACTTGCCCCACCCGGTGCGCTGCACGACCAGGACGCGGCGACGGTCGACCGCGAGCGCCGCGATCGCCTGCCACTGGTCGGCCCGCAGGCTCGCGGCCGGACCGGCGAGCGCGCGCAGGACGGTCTCGGCCTCGGCCCGCAGGCCGGTCACGTCGCTCGGGTCGGTCCCCACGGTCGGCGTCATGCCCTCCTGTCTAGCCGACGCCTCCGACGGGCCGGTGGGCGCATCCACAGCCGGGCGCCGCGCCCCGGTCAGCGCACATCGAAGCGGCGCGCACCCTCCGGTGCGGCGTCGTGGACCTCGACCGAGTCCACCCGGGCGTGGCGCGGCCCACGCCGGGCCCACCCGACCATGGCGTCGACCTCGCCCGGGTCGCCCTCGAAGTGCGCCTCGACGCTGCCGTCGCCGCGGTTGCGGACCCAGCCGACCACGCCGCGGCGCTCGGCCTCCTGCTGGCAGGCCGCTCGGAAGAAGACACCCTGCACCCGGCCGGACACGACCACCCGGCGGCTGGCCGTCACGACGGTGGCTGCCCGCCGTCGGGAGCCAGGGCCTCGAGGACCTCGTGGGCGCGCCGCATCGAGGCCTCCGGGTCTGCCTCGGGGGTGCCGATCTCGGCGTCGAAGTTGAGGTCCACGAACACCTCCGTCACCCCCTGCCCGGCGAGCAGGGACAGGTCGGCCCGCACCTCGTCGAGCGACCCGGTGAGGGGGCGTCGGCCCTCCCGGCCGCCGGGTCGCACCCGCACCACGCCGCGGGTCACGAACCGCAGCGCGTCCGGGTCGCGGCCCTCCGCGCGGGCCGCCGCCCGGACCACGTCGATCGCGGCGCCGATCGTGCGCAGGTCCTGGCCGCTGCTGCTGATCCACCCGTCGGCCAGCCTCCCGGCCCGCACCAGGGCGGGCTCGGCGGTCCCGCCGAGCAGCAGCGGCGGGTGCGGCTGCTGGACCGGCTTCGGCTCGACGTGGGACGGGGTGATCGTGTGGAAGCGGCCCGGGAAGTCCACGACGTCCTCGGTCCACAGGGCGCGCAGGGCCCGGACGAACTCGTCGGCCCGGGCGCCCCGCTGCTCGTACGGCGCGCCGGTCGCGTCGTACTCCTCCCGCGCCCAGCCGAGGCCGAGCCCGAGGTCGAGGCGCCCCCCGGAGACGATGTCCAGCGAGGCCGACTGCTTGGCCAGCAGGATGGGGGAGAACCACGGCATGTTCACCACCGCGACCCCGAGCCGGACCCTCGTCGTCTGACCGGCGAGGAAGGCGAGCGTGACGATCGGGTCGGCCACGCTGCGGTAGACCGGCTGCCAGCGCTGCCCCTCGGCGGCCACCGGGAAGAGCAGGCGCTGGAAGGTCCACACCGAGGCGTAGCCGAGCTCCTCGGCCCGGCGCGCGACCTCGACCTGGTTCGCAGGCGTCGCCCACGATCCCGAGACCGGCACGGCGAACCCGAGCTGCACGGCAGTCTCCCCTCGACGGAGCCGACGCTACCCAAACCGAGCGGCGGGCACGCGGGCCAGTACCGGGCCGCGCCGCGCGGGACCCGCCCCTGCGCCGGCGGCTAAGCCGAACGGCGCTCGAGCAGGACCGGCCCCAGGGCGCGGCGCAGCGCCTCGACCTCGCTGCGCAGCGCGGCGAGCTCCTGGTGACAGGTCGAGTGCACGTCGGGCACCGGCGCGGTGCGCTCGCCGGCCAGCTGGCGGATGGCGGTGCGCACCCGCTCGAGGTCCTGCCGGGTCCACGACAGCAGCTGCTCGGTGGCGGACAGGCGGGTGAAGACGGGCTCGGGCACCAGCTCCAGGGGCTCGGAGGCACCGCCGGTGGCTCTGGAGCTGTTGCCCGCGCGTCGCGAGGGCAGCCCCCACCACCGTCGCCGGTCGGCGCGCCGGGGGAGCACCGAGGTGCCGATCGTGACCACTGGTGCGTAGCCGCCGTTGCTCATCCGTCCCCGTCCCTTTCCACGAGCCGTCCGCCCAGACGTCGGCACCCGGCGACGGTGATCTTGAGCGCGGCAGGCCAAGGCTTGGTCAAGAGCGGTTGTCGGGCATCGCGAGGGCGGTTGTCGGGCATCGCGGGAGCGGTTTCAGACATCGCGGAAGCAGCGGCCCATGCCGAGCTGCTCGAGCCCGCGCCGGTCGCCGTCGCGGTAGCTCCCGAGCGGGTAGGCGTTGGTGTCGTACATGACCTGGTACGGGTCGGCCACGTGCGCGAGGCCGACCAGGTGGCCCAGCTCGTGCAGCAGCACCGCCCGGGCCTTCGCGTCGTCGCCGGTGCGCAGCTGGACGTCGAGGGCCGGCCCGTTGAACACCGCCTCCCCGCTGACGTACCGGAGGCTGCCCGGCTCGTCGGTGCCGAAGGCGTCGGGGCCGGCCCGGCCGAGCACGGCACCGGCCACCATGGCCGTCTCGGCGCCCGAGGACCAGACGACGAGCACCGGCGCCCACCGGTCGCCGTACCGGTCCGGCTGGTACGACGGGCGGTGCTCGCTCGGCCCCTCGTCGGTCGGCCCGTCGTCGACGAACTGCAGCCCGGTCGCCTCGGTGAGCCGGTCGAACGCCCAGCGGAGCAGCGCGGCGCCGCCGCTCGGCTCGCCCTCGGCCCGGACGACGTAGTGCACCGGCCGGCACGGGTCGAAGGCGACCGGCGTCGTGCCGTCCGCCTGGGTCATCGAGAACGCGTAGCCGCCGACGCCGATCGGTGCCAGGCCCGGGGCGCCGAGCGGGGCCGCGGCTGCCTCCGCTGCGCGCGAGGGCACGTCCACGCCGGGACGCGCACCCGAGCGTCCCAGCCCGGCCGCACCCACCAGCGCGCAGGAGGACGTGGCGGCGACCAGCACCGCGGTCACCGCCGAACGCGCGAACCTGCCCATGGCACCCCTTCGTCGGGGGGTGATCGGCACGCTCCGGCAGGAGCCGGACCCGCCGAACGGGTTAGGTCGCCACCGCGGCGGCTGCCCAGACGAACACCATCGCCACCCCGGCGGCGAGCTCGATCAGCGCCCCGATGCCGATGCCCGTCAGCACGGACCGCGTCGACGACCACGCCGCCCGGGAGTGGCGCAGCCGCGCCAGCTCGGCCAGGTAGATGCCCAGCAGGCCGCCCGCGATCAGCCCGACCACGGGGACCACGAAGAAGCCGACGACGGCGCCCACCACGCCGAGCAACAGGGTCGTGCGCGGCGCCCCGTCGCTGGTGGCGCGGCGCGCCGGCACGGCGTACTTCGCCACCGTCCCGGCCGCGAGCAGCAGCGTCAGCAGCCCGAGGACCACCCACCGCGCGACCCCGCCGCCGTCGAGGAGCACCCAGACGAGCGCGGCCGCCCAGATCAGCGCCAGCCCCGGCAGCACGGGCACCACGACCCCCACGAGGCCGACGAGCATCACCACCGCGACGAGCAGCTCGGCGGGCACGGACATGCCCGGATTACACCATCCCCGCGGGGCCGGAGCGCTCCGGGCAGGTGATCAGGTTTCGGGGCGGCCCGGTGCGAGCAGGGGCGTAGACGACCTACGGGGCGAAGCGTGCGGCCGGCCGCGGACGTACGACGGGGAGCCGGCGCACGTGCGAGGCTCGGTCCAGCAGGTCGGGCAGCACGTCGTGGCCGACCCCCGAGCGAGTGGAGGCGTTCATGTCCGACGCGAGCGACCGTCGCGCAGTCCTTGGCCGGGTGCCCACCGGCGTCCTGGTCGGCGGCGAGTGGCGCGACGCGCACGGCGGGGGACGGTTCACGGTCGAGGACCCGGCCACCGGCGAGGCCATCGCCGAGGTCGCGGACGGCCGGCCGGAAGACGCGACGGCGGCGCTGGACGCGGCCGTGGCGGCCGCGCCGGCGTGGGCCGCGACGCCGCCACGGGAGCGCGGGGAGATCCTGCGTCGCGCCTTCGGTCTGCTCACCGAGCACATCGACGAGCTGGCGCTGGTGATGACCCTGGAGATGGGCAAGAGCCTCGCCGAGTCCAAGGCCGAGGTGGCCTATGGCGCGGAGTTCTTCCGGTGGTTCTCGGAGGAGGCGGTGCGCATCGAGGGCCGCTACTCGCGGGCGCCGGCCACGCCGGAGCGGCTGCTCACGATGAAGCAGCCGGTCGGGCCGTGCCTGCTCGTCACGCCGTGGAACTTCCCGCTGGCCATGGGCACCCGCAAGATCGGCCCCGCGGTCGCGGCCGGCTGCACGATGGTGCTCAAGCCCGCCCAGCTCACGCCGCTGACCTCGCTGCGCCTGGCCCAGCTGCTCGCCGAGGCCGGCCTGCCCGACGGGGTCCTCAACGTCGTACCGAGCACCTCCGCCGGCCGGACCGTTGCCCCGCTGATGAGCGACCGACGGCTGCGCAAGGTGTCGTTCACCGGCTCCACCGAGGTGGGTCAGCGGCTCGTCGAGCAGTCGGCGCAGAACCTGCTGCGGCTGTCGATGGAGCTCGGCGGCAACGCGCCGTTCCTGGTCTTCGCCGACGCGGACCTGGACGCGGCGGTCGAGGGCGCCCTGATCGCCAAGATGCGCAACAACGGCGAGTCCTGCGTGGCGGCCAACCGGTTCCACGTGGCCGCCGAGGTCGCCGAGGAGTTCGCCCGGCGGCTCGCCGACCGGATGGGTGCGCTGAAGGTCGGGCACGGGGCCGACGACGGCACGCAGGTGGGGCCGCTCATCAACGAGGAGCAGCGCGGCAAGGTCGAGGAGCTCGTCGCGGACGCGACCGACAAGGGCGCGAAGCCCCTGACCGGCGGGGACCGGGGCCCCGGCCGGGGGTACTTCTACCAACCGACCGTGCTGGCGGGGGTGGGACCGGACGCCCGGATCCTGCGGGAGGAGGTCTTCGGGCCGGTGGCGCCCGTCACGACCTTCACCTCGGAGGACGAGGCCCTGCGGCAGGCCAACGCCACGGAGTTCGGTCTGGTCGCGTACGTCTACACGGCCGACCTGAAGCGCGCGCTGCGCGTCGTGGAGGGCCTGGAGACCGGCATGGTCGGGCTCAACCGCGGGCTGGTGTCCAACGCGGCGGCGCCGTTCGGCGGCGTCAAGCACTCCGGCTTCGGCCGTGAGGGCGGCAGCGAGGGCATCGAGGAGTACCTCGAGACCAAGTACGTCGCGATCGACACGACGGGGTGAGCCGGATGAGCACGTTGCTGGAGCAGTACGACCACGCGCTCGCGGAGTTCGCGTCCCGTGTGGCGCTGGTGCGTGACGACCAGTGGGGCGCGCCGACGCCATGCACCGAGTGGGACGTGCGGGCGCTCGTGGCACACGTCGTGGACGAGCAGCGTTGGGCGCCGTACATCCTCGCCGGGGGCACCGTGGCCGAGGCCGGCGACCGCTTCTCCGGCGACCCGCTGGGCGACGACCCCAAGGCCGCCTGGAAGGCAGCCAGCTCCGCGGCCCAGGAGGCCTTCCACGCCGAGGGCGCCCTCGACCGGTCGGTGTCGCTCTCCTACGGGGAGGTCGCGGCCCGCGACTACCT
>DASVBJ010000178.1:0-11085 GCA_036375895.1 Actinomycetes bacterium
AGGATCGGCGCCGACCCCGCCGCCCGGACGGGATGCGGCTGTCCTTGCGGCGGGTAGGGCCACGACGCGCACGGCAGCTCGCTCCACGCGATGTAGTCGCCGAAGTGGGGCGCCACCCGTTCGAAGGAGCGCGCGGTGGACCGCACCGTCGCGAGGTCACCCTCTGTCGGGCGGTCGAGGCAGTTCACGGCATAGATCGCGTCGTTGGAGTTGGTCGTGTAGTGCCCGCTCGCGTTCCGGTCGGTGTAGAAGTCGGCGAGCATCAGCAGGGTCGAGCCGTCACCGGCGAAGGCCTCACCCAGGGCCGTCCGCAGCAACGGCCAGCCGCTCTCCTCGTCGTAGAGCGCCGTGACGATGCCGAGTACGGCGAGGGACTCGGTGACCCGACGGCCACTCGTAGCCTTCAGCGGCCGACGGTCGACGTCAGCCAGGAACCGGCTGACCCGGGCGAGCGCCTCCTTGCGACTGCCGCGCAGCGGACAGTCGCCGCGGTTGAGGCAGTCGTCCACGAACGACTGCAAGGCGACCTCGAAGCCCACCGCCTGCTCACGTGCGACATCTTCACCGCCGATCGCCGGGTCGAGCGCGCCGTCGAGAACCATCGTGCCGACGCGCGACGGGAACAGCTCCGCGTAGGTGGCTCCGAGGTAGGTGCCGTAGGACTTGCCTAAGTAGTGGAGCCGCCGGTCGCCGAGCGCCGCGCGCAGCACGTCCAGGTCACGGGCCGCGTCTCGGGTCCCGACGTGCGCCAGCAGCTCGCCGCTGCGCTGGCCGCAACGGTCGGCGAGGTGGCGCGACAGGTCGACCAGCGTCTGCTCCTCGGTCGGCGTGTCCGGTGACCCGTCGGCCGCGATGAACGCGTCGGTCTCCTTGTCGTCGAGGCACTCGACGGGTGTGCTGCCTCCGACCCCGCGAGGGTCGAAACCCACGACGTCGAAACGGTCCCGCAGGGTCGAGCTGAACACGGAGCTCGCCGCCCGCGCGTAGTCGACCCCGGAGACGCCCGGCCCCCCAGGGTTGAGCAGCAGCGAGCCCTTGCGGGCCTTCGGCCGCCCGGCCGGGCGCTTGATCACCGACAGCTCGATCGCGCGCTTCTCCGGATGTGCGTAGTCCAAGGGCACCTTGACCCGCGTGCACTGGAAGCCACCCCCGCAGCCCGTCCACCGCAGCCGCTGGTCGTAGAAGCGGGCCAGGCCGGCCGGCACCGCGCCGGGCCGGGCCGTCGCCGAGCCGACGCTGCCGGTCGGGGTCCCCGGCGTCGCCTCGCGCTGCGGGTCACCCGCCGAGCACGCCGACAGCAGCAGCGCGGCGACTCCGGCCACCGCGCCGGCCCGGAACCGAAAGGTCACGAGAGCGTGCCACCCGCCGTCGGGGCGCCGGGCCCGTCGTACGCCGTGGTGTGGCTCTGGTCGTACGCCTTGCGGGGCCCGCACACGCTCGCCAGCGAGCAGGCACACCGCCGGCCCGTCTCCTCGAGCCGCACCACCACCGAGTCGGCGGGAACGCTGTGCCCGACGACGGTGCCCGGGCCCTCGTCGGTCGAGATCCGCTGCCCCACCCTGGGGGCTGCCGCCTTGAACTCCTGGTAGAGCGGGTGCTCGTACTTCAGGCAGCACATCAGTCGACCGCAGGCGCCCGAGATCTTCAGCGGGTTGAGGGGCAGGTCCTGGTCCTTGACCATCCGGACGCTGACCGGCTCGAAGTCCTTGAGGAAGGTCGCACAGCACAGGTCACGGCCGCACGGGCCGATGCCGCCCTGGACGCGGGCCTCGTCGCGCGGGCCGAGCTGGCGCAGGTCGATGCGGGCATGCAGCTCGGCCGCGAGCTCGCGGACCAGCTGGCGGAAGTCGACGCGGTGCGGTGCCGAGAAGTAGATGATGATCTTCTCGTCGCCGTCCAGGTAGTCGACAGCGACGACCTTCATGGGCAGGCCGTTGCTGCGGATGAGGCGCTTCGCGACCGACCGGGCCTCGGCCCGGCGCGAGCGGTTGCGCTCGTCCCGCTGAAGGTGCTCCGGCCCGGCGATGCCCGCGCAGACCGGCAGCCCGCCGATGTCGTCGCTCACCCACTGCGGCGCCCAGACGCACTCGGCGACCTCGGGCGCGGAGTCCGTGGGGACGAGCACCTTGTCGCCGACCTTGGGCTCGTGGCCCCCCGGGTCGAGGTAGTACAGCCGTCCGTAGCGCGTGAAGCTGACGGCCATCACCATGCCCACCCCGGCCCCACCACCTCTCCGGCTCGACCCTAACCGGTGCGCAGGGCCACGGTCATCGCCTCGACGGCCAGCAGCGGGGCGACGTTCGCGTCGATCGCCTCCCGCGCGGCCAGCACCGCGTCGATGCGCCGCAGGGTCGACTCGGGCGACGCCGACCGGGCCGCGCCGGAGATGGCCTCCCGCAGCTCCTCGTTGACGAGCTCCACCTCGGCGCCGACCTGCACCGCGAGCACGTCGCGGTAGAACGACGCGAGATCGACCAGCGCGCGGTCCAGCGCGTCCCGCTTGGCGCGGGTGGCTCGGGCCTTCTGCTGCCGTTCGAGATCCTTGAGCTGGGCGGCCGACCCGGCCGGCATGCCCTTTCCGGTCGTCCCGCCGCCCAGGGCGCGGCGCAGCGCCTCGGTCTCCTCGACGTCGAGCGAGGCGGTGGTCTCGCGCGCCTCCTCGGTCGCTGCCTCCACCAGCGCCGCGGCCGCCTCTAGCGCGGCCGGCAGCCGAGCCAGGGACAGCGGCAGCCGCAGCACGGCGTGGCGCCGCAGCCGCGCCTCCTCGTCGGTGGCCAGCCGCTTGGCCCGTCCGATGTGCCCCTGGGCGGCCCGAGCCGCGAACGCCGCCATGGAGTGGTCGACGCCGTCACGGCTCATCAGCACACCGGCGACGGCTGCCGACGAGGGGGTGCGCAGGGACACGTGGCGGCAGCGCGACCTGATCGTCGGGATGACGTCCTCGAGGGCCGGGGCGCACAGCAGCCAGACCGTCCGGTCGGTGGGCTCCTCGACCGCCTTGAGGAGCGCGTTGGCTGCCTGTTCGGTCAGCCGGTCGGCGTCCTCGATGACCATGACCTGCCAGCGGCCGCCGGCGGGGTGGCGGGCAGCGCGGGCGACCAGCTCACGCGCCTGGGCCACCCCGATGGAGAGGCTGCTGGTGTTGACGACCGCCACATCCGCGTGAGTGCCCGCGAGCACGGTGTGGCAGGCGCTGCACCGGCCACAGCCCCCGCTCTCGCACTGCATCGCCGCAGCGAAGGCGCGCGCCGCGTTGGAGCGTCCGGACCCCGGCGGCCCGGTGAAGAGCCAGGCGTGGGTCATGCCCTCGGCCGGGCCACCGGCGAGCGCGGACGCGGCCGCCGTCGCGGCCCGGGACAGCACCTCGACGGCCTGCTCCTGGCCGACGAGGTCGGCCCAGACCGCCGCCGCAGCGGGTGCCGCCGGCGTCGTCACCGGTCGTCCCGGACCTGGGGCAGCTGGACCGTCTCGTCGTCGGTGCCGCCGAGGAGCTCGTCGGTGAGGCTCAGTCTCCGGGTCGGCGGGTCGGTGCCGGGGTCGGCCTGCGGCGGCTCCGCGGAGGCGGCCTGCCGCTCTTGCTCCAGGGCCGCGGCCTTCAGCGCGGCGGCGTCCGCCTTCCGCGCCGCGGCCTCGGCCTTGCGCCGGGCCTTCGCCTCGGCGGCTGCGGCCTTCTCCCGGGCCCGCTGCTCGTCGCGCTGCCGTCGCCGCTCGGCCTCCTCGGCCTTCCGCTCCTCGTCGGCCGCGCGCCGCTCCTGCTCGAGCCGCTCGCGCTCCTCGGCCGCGGCCTTCTCCCGGGCGGCCCGCTCCTCCGCCTCGACCTTCTCCCGGGCGGCCCGCTCCTCCGCCTCGGCCTGCTCGCGGCGGGCCCGCTCCGCCTCCTCGGCGGCTCGGCGCTCCTCGTCCTCGCGCCGGGCCGCCTCCAGCCGCTCCTGCTCGACCGCGCTCAGCGGCAGCAGCGGCTCCAGGCGGGCCTGGATCAGCGCGGCGATCTCCTCGGGGGGCTTCGTCGCATCGACGAGGAGGTAACGCGCGCCGCCACGACGCGCGAGGGTGACGAACCGGTCGCGGACCCGCTCATGGAACTCGAGCGGCTCTGCCTCGAGCTTGTCGGGGCTCTTCACCCGGCGCAGGCCGTCGGTGGGCGGGAGGTCGAGCACGACGGTCAGGTCCGGCCGCAGGCCGTCGGTCGCCCAGCGGGACAGGCGAATGACGTCGGGTACGGCGAGGTCGCGCCCGGAGCCCTGATAGGCGATCGAGGAGTCCACGAACCGGTCGGTGACCACGATCGCGCCGCGCTCGAGCGCCGGCGACACCACGGTCGCGACGTGCTCCGCGCGATCAGCGGCGAACAGCAGCGCCTCGGTGCGCGACGCGAGCCGCTGCTGGTCGGCGTCGAGCAACGCCGAGCGCAGCTTCCGGCCCAGCTCGGTGGCGCCCGGCTCGAAGGTCACGACCACCTCGTGGCCCTTGTCCCGCAGCCACTCGGCGAGCAGCCGGGCCTGGGTGGACTTGCCGGCGCCCTCCCCGCCCTCGAGGGCGACGAAGAAGCCGCCCTGCTTCCCGCGGCGCAGGCCGACCGGCTCGTTGCGGTAGGCCGCGACGACGTCGGCGATCAGCGGCACGCCGCGCCGGTCGTCCATCTGCCGCAGCGACATGACCCCGAGGAGGGCGGCCAGCAGGCCGGCGAGCAGCATCGTGATGGCGGCGCCGTTGTAGTTGAGCACCATCGCGTCGGTGAGCTCGATCTCGTGGCGACCGAAGGCTGCGGCCAGCAGGGGCGAGACCGCGAGCACGAGCACGAGCACGACGCGCACCATCGTCTGCACGAAGGCGAACGTGCGCCCCCGCAGGTCGTCGGCCACCTCGAGCCCGATCAGCGTGTAGCCGGTCACCCAGGCGACGCCTGCCCAGGCGCCGAGCACGAGCGTGATGATCACCGCGATGACCATGTTCGGGATCAGCGCGAGCAGCGCGAGGGACACCCCCGCCGCCGTGATGGACATGCCGAGCAGCCGGCGGCGGCTGAAGTCCGGCACCAGCCGCGGGCCGAAGAACATGCCGATCGCGAGGCCGCAGAAGACGGTGCCGAAGAGGAGGCCGTAGCCCGGCTCGCCGCCGCCCAGGTCGCCGACGAACGTGCGCGCCAGCCCGACCACCGCGCCGCCGGCGGCGAAGGCGCCGAGCATGCCGGCCACCAGACCGCGCACCACCGGCGTCTGGCCGACGAAGCGCCAGCCCTCGACGAGGGTGCGCCAGACGCTCTGCTCCCCCTCGTGGTGCTCGGGCCGGACCCGTTTCGGGATCTCGCGAAGGCTCAGGATCGTCAACGCCGAGACGAGGAACGTGAGCGCGTTGAAGTACAGCGCGAGGTCGACCTCGTTGAGCGCGGCGACGGCGTTGTCGAGGATGCCGGTGAGCAGGGCCAGGCCGGAGAAGACGGCGGCCGCGACCGGCGCGGAGCCGTACGTCGTGAAGAGGCTGAGCTGGTTCGCGGTCTCCAGGCGCTCGCGCGGCACGAGGTTGGGGACCGTGGCCTCCTTGGACGGGATCCACACCAGGCTGGCCGCCTCGATGAGGAACGTGGCCGTCAGCAGCCACCAGAGGGTGCCGACCAGCGGGATCGAGACGAACAGCGCGAACCGCGCGGTGTCGCAGACGACCATCGTCCAGCGCCGGTCCAGCCGGTCGGCGACGACGCCTGCGAACGGCCCGATCACGATGGCCGGCGCGAGGCGCAGGATGAAGACCCCGGCGATCGCGAGGTTCGCCGACGCGTAGGTGCCGCTGGCCAGCTGGGCTGCGAGCGCCGTCAGGGCCAGCAGCCCGAGCCAGTCGCCGAAGCTCGAGAGGGACAGGGCGATCCAGAGCCGCCGGAAGGCCGGGATGCGCAGAACCCCCCGAAGGTCGTGCTCGGGGTTGACCACGCGTGGGGCGTCGGCAGGGTCGGTCACGCGGCCAGCCTAACCACGGTCCCCGACGCCGCCCTCCCCCACCGCACAGGCCACCGCGCGGGTCACCGCCCAGGCCGCCGGGCGAGCCCGACCGAGTCCGGCAGTCAGCCCTTCTTCGTCGCGGTCTTCTTGGTGGCGGTCTTTTTCGTCGCGGTCTTCTTGGCCGCCGTCTTCTTCGCGGCCCGCTTCTTCGGAGCCGGCCCCTTGGCGCGCTTCTCCGCGAGCAGCTCGGCCGCCCGCTCGATCGTCAGCGCCTCGATCGAGTCGGCCTTGCGCAGGGTCGCGTTGGTCTCACCGTCGGTCACGTAGGCCCCGAACCGGCCCTCCTTGACCACCACCGGCTTCCCGCTCACCGGGTCGCTGCCGAGCTCGCGCAGCGGGGCCGCGGCGGCCCGCCGGCCGCGCTGCTTGGGCTGGGCGTAGATCGCCAACGCCTCGTCGAGTGTGATGCCGAAGAGCTGTTCCTCGCTCTCCAGCGACCGCGAGTCGCTCCCCTTCTTCAGATACGGGCCGTAGCGGCCGTTCTGCGCGGTGATCTCCTCGCCCGTCGCCGGGTCCACGCCGACGACCCGCGGCAGGGACAGCAGCCGGAGGGCGTCGTCGAGCGTGACCGTGTCCAGCGACATCGTCTTGAACAACGACCCGGTCCGCGGTCTCGCCGACTTGGGAGCGTCCTCGGGCAGCACCTCCGTGACGTACGGCCCGTAGCGCCCGGCCTTCGCCACCACCGGCAGGCCGGTGTCCGGGTCCGTGCCGAGCTCACGGTCACCGCTCGGCGCGGCGAGCAGCTCCTCGGCCTTCTCGACCGTCAGCTCGTCCGGGGCGAGCTCCTCGGGCACCGAGGCCCGCTCGTCGCCTCGCTCGACGTACGGCCCGTAGCGTCCGACCCGCAGGACGATGCCGTTGCCGATCTCGATGGTGTTGACCTCGCGGGCGTCGATCTCACCGAGGTTCTCGACCAGCTCACGCAGCCCGGTGAGGTCGTGCGCGTTCACCCCGTCGCCGAAGTAGAAGCGCCGCAGCCAGGCGACCCGGTCCTCGTCGCCGTTGGCGATGCGGTCGAGGTCCTCCTCCATCTCGGCGGTGAAGTCGTAGTCGACGAGCGACCCGAAGTGCTTCTCCAGCAGCGCGACGACCGAGAACGCCAGCCAGCTGGGGACCAGCGCCGACCCGCGCTTGAAGACGTAGCCGCGGTCGATGATCGTGCCGAGGATCGACGCGTACGTCGAGGGCCGCCCGATCGCGCGTTCCTCCAGCGCCCGCACCAGGGTCGGCTCGGTGTAGCGGGCCGGCGGACTGGTGCTGTGACCGTCCGGCTCCAGCGCGAGGACCTCGAGCGCGTCGCCGGCCGACAGGTGCGGCAGCCGCTGCTCCTTGGCGTCCCCGCGCTCGGTCTCCTCGTCGTCGCGCCCCTCCTCGTAGGCCGCCAGGAAGCCGCGGAAGGTGATGACGGTGCCCGAGGTGGAGAACTCGACCTCGTCGTACGGGCTGCCGTCGCCTGCGGTGGCGCCGATCCGCAGCGTCGCGGTGCGCCCGCGGGCGTCGGCCATCTGCGAGGCGATCGTCCGCTTCCAGATCAGGTCGTAGAGCGCCAGCTCGTCGCGGCTGAGCTCTCCGGCCACCTCGCCCGGCGTACGGAAGGTGTCACCGGACGGGCGGATCGCCTCGTGCGCCTCCTGGGCGTTCTTGACCTTGCGCTCGTAGCGCCGGGGCACGTCGGGGACGTACTCGGCGCCGTAGATCTGCCTGGCCTGCGAGCGGGCCGCCGCGAGCGCGGACTCCGACAGCGTCGTGGAGTCGGTGCGCATGTAGGTGATGTAGCCGTTCTCGTACAGCCGCTGCGCGATGCGCATCGCTGTCTGCGCCGAGAGCCGCAGCTTGCGGCTCGCCTCCTGCTGCAGCGTCGACGTCATGAACGGCGCGGCCGGCCGGCGGGTGTAGGGCTTGTCCTCGACCGCCTTGACCGCGAAGGGGCGGCCCTCGAGGGCCGCAGCCAGCTCACGCGCCGCCGCCTCGTCGAGCTGGACGCCGTCGAAGCGCGGCAGCGGCCGCCCGTCCTGGCCGAAGTCGCGGCCCTGGGCCACGCGCTTGCCGTCGACGGCGGTGAGCCGGGCGTCGAACGTGGAGCGCTCCCCGGCGGCGCTGTCGAGGCTGGCGACGATGTCCCAGTACGACGCGGCGCGGAACGCGATGCGCTCCCGCTCCCGCTCGACGACGAGCCGGGTCGCGACGGACTGGACGCGCCCGGCCGACAGCCCCTGGCGCACCTTGCGCCAGAGGACCGGTGACACCTCGTAGCCGTAGAGCCGGTCGAGGATGCGTCGGGTCTCCTGCGCGTCGACGAGCCGCTGGTCGAGGTCGCGGGTCCGCTCGACGGCCTCGCGGATCGCCTCGCGGGTGATCTCGTGGAAGACCATCCGGCGCACCGGGACCTTGGGGTCGAGCACCTGCAGCAGGTGCCAGGCGATGGCCTCGCCCTCGCGGTCCTCGTCCGTGGCGAGGTAGAGCTCGTCTGCGTCCTTGAGGGCGCGCTTGAGCTCGGCGACCTTCTTCTTCTTGTCGGCGTCGACGACGTAGTAGGGCTCGAAGTCGGCGTCGACGTCGACGGCGAACTTCCCGAACCTGCCCTTCTTCTCCGCGGCGGGCATCTCCGAGGGGGTGGGCAGGTCGCGGATGTGCCCGACGCTCGCCTCGACGTCGTACCCGGCGCCGAGGTAGCCCTTGATCGTCTTCGCCTTGGCCGGCGACTCGACGATGACAAGCCGGCGTCCGCCGGGCGGCGGCGCCTGCTGCTGGCTGCTGCTGGGCACGCTTCTCTCTCTCGTCGTCGGGCCGGGGATCCCCCGAGGAAGGTGACGGGCGGAGTGTGACCGTACTCGGCCCCGGCCTGTCAAACCGGCGCGCCCGGCGAGTCGTTCCCGACCAGCACCCGGAGCATCGGTGCACGGCCGGTCAGACCGGGGCGAGCAGGCCCCACTCGACGAGCGTCCGCAGGTCCGCCACCAGGCCCGTGCGCGCCTGCGCCGGGTCCTCGCCGAGCACTGCGGCAACCGCCTCGACGAGCGCCCCCGCCGTGACCCTCCCGTCGCAGGCACCCACCAGCGCCGCCGTCGCCGTCCCGCAGGGGAACGGGCGACGGTAGCCGCCGAGCTGGCGCAGGACGAGGTGCTCGGGGTGCTCGGCCCCCGGCGGCCCGGTCTGCTCCTGGACCACGTCGTCGGCGACCCGCAGCCGGGCCCCGAGCAGGCCGGCGTCGTCGTGGCGCGCGAGCCAGGCCCGGCGGTCGAACCAGCCGTCGACATGGGGCCCGAGCGGCTGCTCGACCGCCCAGGGCCACTCCTCGAGGTGCCGGCGGGACGGACCGTCGATGCGGCGCACCGACACGGTGCCGAAGCCGACCGCCTCCACCCGGGCCGCCTCGAACGCGGCCAGCCACTCGTCGTACCGCCGCAGGTAGCCCAGGTAGCCCGCGTCGTCGCCGCCCTCCTCGCCGGAGTCGCGCAGCCACAGCGCGACGTACTCCGCCGGGTCCTGGACCTCGCGCTGCACGACGAGCGCGTCCACGCCGTCCGCGGGCAGCCAGCCGGCCACCCGCTCCTGCCAGTCCTCGCCCCGCACGTGCACCCAGTTGGCGAGGGACTGGAACGTGCCGCCCGGTGCCAGGTGTCCCGGCGCCTCCCGCACCAGCCGGGCGCACACCTCGTCGAGCGGCAGGCCCGAGTCGCGGTAGGTGTGGCGGCCTCCCGGCGACACGACGAACGGCGGGTTGCTGACGATTAGGTCGAACCGCTCGCCGGCCACCGGCTCGAACAGGCTGCCGCGGCGCAGCTCGACGTCAACGCCGCTGAGCGCCGCGGTCAGCCGGGCCATGGCGAGCGCTCGCTCGGAGATGTCGGTGGCCACGACCCGGCCGCTGTGCCGGGTGGCGTGCAGGGCCTGTACGCCGCTGCCGGTGCCCACGTCCAGCGTCGAGCCCACCGGGTTGCGCACCGTGAGCTGGGCCAGCGTGGTCGAGGCCCCGCCGACCCCGACGACGTGGTCGTCGCGCAGCGGCGCGCTCACCCCGTCCAGCCCGGTGCCCAGGTCGGAGACCACCCACCAGCCGCCGTCGTCGTCCCCGGCCTCGGCGTACGGGCGCACGTCGACCAGCGCCCGGACGTGCTCGCCGGTGCCGGCGGCACCGATGACGCCGAGCGCCGTGCCGTCGTCGAGAGGCAGCGCGGCGGCCGCCGCTGCCCGCGGCACCGGCAGCTGCAGCAGGAACAGGCGGACCAGCGTCTCGAGCGGGCCGCCCCCGGTCGTGGCCCGGCGTGCGGGCACGGTCTCGCCCCTGCCCAGCGCCGCGTGCGCCACCGGCCCGAGCAGCCGCGCGACCCCGTCCGTCGTGTAGCCCGCCCGCTGGAACGCCTCCCGCAGGGCACGCACGGCACCCGCGTCGGCCCCGGGCGCGCTCGCCCCGGCTGCTGCCACCACTCCTCCTCCCTCCCCCGCGAGCCTTGCTCCATGATCGTGAGGACTTGGCCGGGCTGTCACACCCGAAACTCCTCACGATCATGGAACGGCTGCGCGCCGGTCCGGGAACGGCGACGGCCGCCGGGCGGGTGCCCGGCGGCCGTCGGCTGGCCGTGCGAGGTCAGACCCGGGCGGGTGCCTCGACCTTCTCCTCGGCGACGGCGATGCTCTTCCGCTTGGAGAAGACCACCGCGGCGACGATGATCGCGATCGCCACGAGGCAGACGATCGCCCGCACCGCAGCGTTGGCGTCGACGCCGATCGACAGGGTGACGACGGCCGGAGCGATGAGCAGCGACACGAGGTTCATCACCTTGATGAGCGGGTTGATCGCCGGGCCGGCGGTGTCCTTGAAGGGGTCGCCCACCGTGTCGCCGATGACCGTCGCGGCGTGCGCCTCCGAGCCCTTGCCGCCGTGGTGGCCGTCCTCGACCAGCTTCTTGGCGTTGTCCCAGGCACCACCGGAGTTGGCCAGGAAGATGGCCATCAGGGTGCCGGCGCCGATCGCGCCGGCCAGGAAGCCCGCCAGCGAGGTGACGCCGAGGCCGAAACCGACGGCCACCGGGGCGAGCACGGCGAGCACGCCGGGCGTCACCAGCTCGCGCAGCGAGTCCTTGGTGAC
>DASVBJ010000191.1:0-4517 GCA_036375895.1 Actinomycetes bacterium
CCCGCCCGGTCCAGCAGCCACGACGACCGCAGCAGCAGGGCCAGCAGGCAGACGGCCGCCGCCGCCCCGAGCGCGCCGGCCAGCGTGCCCCACCAGACGTCCCGGTGCTTGGCGTGCCCGAGCTCGTGCGCGACGACCAGCCGCACCTCGTCGGGCGACGCCTTCTTCAGCAGCGTGTCGTAGACGACGATCCGCCGGGTGGCGCCGAAGCCGGAGACGTAGGCGTTGAGCGCGGTCGTACGCCGGGACGCGTCGGCCACCAGCACGTCCTTCGCCGGCACGCCGTCCCGCGCCGCCATCTCGAGCAGCGACGTGCGCAGCGCCCCGTCCGGCATCGAGGTGAACTTGTTGAACACCGGCTCGACCAGCACCGGGTACCCGAACGACACGACGACCACGAGCAGGGCGCCCGCGGCCGCCCCCCAGGTCCACCACCACTGCGGCGACCACCGCAGCAGCGCGAACACCCCGAACAGCACGACGAGCGTGATCACCAGCCCGACGCCGTAGCCCTTGCCGACGTCGACCAGCCAGCCGCCCCAGCTGCGGGTCGAGAGCCCGTACCGCCTGGTCACCGACTCCGCCCAGGCGTCCAGCGGCAGCACGACGAGCCGGCCGATCGCGGTGATCGCGATGCCGCCGAGCAGCACCCGCCACCCCCAGCCGCCGCCGAACGGCGCCGCGACCGCCTGCACGATCCGGGCCCCCAGCGGGGTCAGGCCGAGCAGCAGCGCGACGACGAGGCTCAGGGCCAGCGAGAGGTACGCCGGGGGGCGCACCGCCGCGTGGAAGGCGTCCTCCCGCGCGATCTGCGCAGCGGTGAAGTCACGAGCCGGGTCGACCGCCGGCGACGGGGCGCCGGCGGGCAGGGTGCGCCACGGCGTACCCAGGACCAGGGCCACGAGCAGGCCGGCCGCGAGCACCGCCAGCGCCACGACCAGCGCGGTGCGACTGCTCACCGGCGTGCCTGCTGGGCGAGGTAGGCCCGCCAGTCGGCGACCAGCTTGTCCTCGGAGATGCCCAGCACCCGGCGGATGTCCTTCTCCGGCAGGCCGCTGTCACGGTCGGCCAGCGCGACGTACAGCGCGATGAGCTTGGCCTGGCCGTACCGCTCGGCCAGCATGCGGCAGGCCAGCCAGGCACCCTCGTACGCCGGGGCGAGGTCGCCGCGGGCCGCGTCGAAGTCGCCGTCCTCCGGCAGCCGCTTCGGGCCCTTGCCCTCGCGCACCTGGTCGAGCACGTCGGACGCGACGACGCGGGTCGGGACGTCGACCGCCTGGTAGGCGACGTAGTCGGCGAAGCCCTCCGACAGCCAGATCGGCACCGCGTGCACGGTGATCGCCCGGGTGGCCAGGTGGGTCACCTCGTGCGCCATGACGACCCGCCGGCCGAGGTCGCCGAGGCCCTTCCACGCCGACGGGTTGATGACGACCCGGTCACCGCGGGTCGGGCCGGACACCGAGTAGCCGGTGGTGACGGCGGCGATCTGGTCCAGGCCGTCGCCGTCGCTGCCGATGATCGTGGCCATGTCGGCCTGCGACTTCGGCACGATCACCACCGGGCGGCGCGACCAGTCCTTCTTCCACACCGCGTCGACGTCGCGCACCGAGCGGTCGGCGTCGGCCGCGTAGTCGCGCAGCGCGGACGGCCGGGCGTCGCCGATGACCAGGCTGTGCCGGCCCCTGACGACGTCGATCGGGCCGAGGTCCCAGATGTCCCGCTCGGTGGCGAGCCCGCTGGCGGCGACGTCGTCGTCGCCGGCGATCAGCCAGCGACCGTCCCGGGGGACGACGGTGAGGTACTGCTCGCGGTCGACGGGCGAGTCTCCCCCGGCGTACTTGTAGTGCAGGATGACCCGCGCCACCCACGAGCCCTTGGGCAGCGCGGCGGCGCGGGCACCGCCGAGCCCCGGGCCCTCGCCGGCGTAGTCGTACTCCCAGGAGCCGAGCGGCACCCGGGCGACCCGGTCGAAGACGGTCGCCTGCTTGTCGCGGAAGGCCTTCTCCGCCGGGTCGACGGTCGCCAGGAAGGCGGCCTTGTCGTGGCCGAGCACGGCGCGCGACCGGGCGGCCAGCAGCGTGGCCAGGGAGGCCCGATGGCTCTCGGCGCGCCCGGCGCTGGTGCTCGGCGCGCCCGCGGTCGTCGGCCGGGGCGCCTGTTCTGGCGCCAGCGTGCCTTTTCCGGCTTGCCAGGTGAGGGCGCCGCCTCCCGCGGCCAGCACGGCGGCGATGGCGACGACGGCCACCCAGGGCCAGCGGCGCGGCGTCGGCGGTGGCGCGGCGGGCGGCGCGGGTGGCCCCGGCGCCTCCGCCGGGCTCCCGGTGCCGTCACCGGGCGGCGCGTCGAAGGTGCCGTCACCGGGCGGGGCGTCGAAGGTCCCGTCACCGGGCGGCGCGTCGAAGGTCCCGGCACCACCCGCGGCGGGGGTGGTCACCGGGTCGTCGTCGCCGGGCGGCTCGGGGAACGCCTGCACCCCTGCATGCTATGTGCCGGGCCCGGCGGCTCCGCGGTGCGTCAGGGACGCGTCGCGCCGCTGTACGGCATGGTGCTGATCGACGTGATCCGGACGCTGGCCCCCGGGTGCGGGGCGTCGATCATCTGGCCGCCGCCGATGTAGATGCCGACGTGGCTGATCGGGCTGTAGAAGAAGACCAGGTCGCCGGGTTGGAGGTCCGAGCGCGCCACGTGCCGGCCCGAGGAGTACTGCGCGCGCGACGAGTGCGGCAGCGAGACGCCGGCCGCGGCCCAGGAGTACATCGTCAGGCCGGAGCAGTCGAACGAGCTCGGGCCGTCGGCGCCCCAGACGTAGGGGTCGCCGAGCTGGGCGTAGGCGGTGCGGACCGCCACGGCAGCGCGGCCGGAGGCGGGGCCGTTGTACGTCGCGGTGGACCCGCCGGAGCGGCTCGCCGACCGCGACGCGCGGGCCGCCGCGGCGGCCTGCGCCCGGGCCCGGGCCGCCGCGGCACGCCGCGCCGCCTCGAGCCGAGCACGCTCCTCGGCCTTGAGGGTGTGCAGCACCGCCTGGGCGCGGGCCAGCTTGTCCTCGACGGTCTTCTTCTCGGCCCGCAGCCGGGCCTGCAGCGCCTCGGCCTTCGCGCGCTGCTGGTCGACGGCGAGCCGGTCCTGCTTGAGCTGCTGGCGGGCCGCGGCCATCTTGCGCATCGTGCCGGCCTGGCGGCGGCCCAGCTGGTCGAGGGCGCTTGCCTGCTGGAGGAAGCTCTCCGGCTCGTCGGAGAGCAGCAGCTGCATCGTCGCGTCGACGCCGCCGGACTTGTACGACGCGGCGGCGAGCCGGCCCATCACGGCCTGCATCTCGCCGACCTTCTGCTGCTGGCGGGCCAGCCGGTGGCGCACCGTGTCCAGCCGGCGGTTGACGTCGGCGAGCTGCACCCGGGCGTCGTTGTAGCGCTCGGCGGCCTGCTCGGCCTCGTGGTTGAGCGCGTCGACCCGGGCCTGCACCTGCGCGATGGTGGGCCGGGGCTCCGCGACGGCCGAGCCGGGGACGGCGGCCAGGGCGGTGGTGGCGGCCGTGCAGACCGCGAGCAGTGCCAGGGCAGGGCGATAGGTACGGCGGGTAGACGCCACGCGGGCGACTCTCCTTCTCCCTCGGCCGCCTACCGGGTGAGCTGACGGGCTCGGGCGGGGAAGGTCGCCCTACGGCGGGACCGCCAGGCGGTCCGCGCCGATTCGCCCCGAGGAACGTGGGTCCCCGGCTCCAGACCGACCGGCAGGGAACGGGCCGGGCTGGACTCGGCGGGGTGATCCGCTGCCCTCCGGGAGCGGACGGCGACACCACGGACCACCTGGCGGCGAACCTTACGTGACCAGTCCGTGATCTACCAAACTGTGCGGCGTGCCGCTCTTGCGTGTGTCCGGTTTGTCATGGTATCGGACAAGATCGACTGCTCCGGTCGAGCGACCCGCGGGGAGGGGCGACACGCGCCCCCCACTCCCGCAGAGATCATGCACCTCCCGTCCCCTGCCCCCGCAGGTCCGCCACAGTGAAGGCTCTGCTCGTCTTACTGTGCGAACAGGGCAGTTCGGGCGCGCCGGACCGTGGCGAGCCGCTAGCCTCACCGGGTCACGGGGACGGGGGTACGGGGGATGTCGGCTGTTGCCGAACGGCCGCAGCGCGCGGCCATATCGGCGGGCCAGGCGTGGGCGCCGGCTGCGGTCACGATCACCGCGGCCGGGCTATCACTCGCGCGACTCGCCGCCACGGGAGACCCGTTCCGCACCGTGTGGGGCGAGGACGGCACGGTGTTCCTCGCCGAAGCACAGGATGACCCGGCCGGGTCGATCATCACGACCTACGCCGGGTACGCGCATCTCGCGCCGCGACTCGTGGCGCTGGCCGGGTCGATGCTGCCCGTGTCATGGTGGGCGGCGTTAGCCACGCTCACGTCCGTGGCGGCGGTCGGCGCGCTCGCAGGGTTCGTGTTCGTCGCCGCCAAACGGGTCACGGGCCGCACCAGGGCGGCGCTCGTCGCCGCGGCCGGGTTGCCGCTGGCTGGCGC
>DASVBJ010000197.1:0-17828 GCA_036375895.1 Actinomycetes bacterium
TTCTTCTCGACCGTCTCCGCACACGCCTTCCTGTTGGACGGCGCCTCGCCGAACCACTCGGCCACCGCAGCGTTGACGGTCGGGCTGATGATGTGGTTCAGCCACTTGTAGGCACAGGTCTTGTGCTTGCTCTTGGTCGCCACCATCCAGGTGTCCGACCAGCCGGTCGCCCCCTCGCTGGGCAGCACTGCGTCGACCGGGGTCTTCTCGGCCTGGGCCAGGTTGACGTTGATCTGCCAGGCCGTGCCCACCACGGAGTCGCCGGCCTTGAACGACTGGACCTCCTTGAGGTAGTCGGCCCAGTACTCACCGATGTTGGCGTTCTGCGCCTTGAGCAGGTCGACGACGGCCTTGAACTGCTTGTCGTCGAGCGCGTAGGGGTTCTTGATGCCGAGGTTGGGCTTGTGCTTCATGAGGTAGACCGCGGCGTCGGCGAGGTAGATCGGTGAGTCGTACGCCGTGACCTTGCCCTTGTAGGCGGATGCCCCGTCGAAGACGACGCTCCACGAGTCCGGGGCCGGCTTGACCTTGTCGGTGCGGTACATGAGCAGGTTGGCCCCGCGGCCGTGCGGAATGCCGTAGGCCACCCCGTTGACCGAGTTCCAGGGCTTCATCTTCAGGGCCTCGAACACGTCCTTGTAGTTCGGCACGAGGTCGGTGTTCACCGGCTCCACGTCGCCGGCGGAGATCAGACGCAGCGAGGCGTCGCCGGACGCCGACACCGCGTCGTACTGCCCGGTCTTCATGAGACTGACCATGTCGTCGGAGGTCCCCGCAATCTTCACGTTGACCTTGCAGCCGGTGGACTTCTCGAACGGCGTGACCCAGTCGACGCTCTTGTCCGTCGAGCCGTTCTCGACGTACCCGGCCCAGGCGACGAGGTTGACCTGCCCCTCCGGCGTCCCGAGCTTGTCGAGTGCTTTCAGCTTCGGTGCGGTGAAGGCGGCAGACTCCGACTTCCCGCCTCCGTCACCATCTCCGCCACCACAGGCCGCCAGCACCAGCGCCGCTGCCGCAACGAGGGCGAGCGTTCGCTTTCCGCTCATTCCTGACCTCCATCGGATGTCGCGCCCCGCACGCGGTATACGTGTCTCCTCTTCCAGACCAGCCGCACCGGACTGTTGCGGTAGGCGTCCAGGTCGGCTGAAGAGCTCTCTGAGTTCTGCTGCAGGGCGACGAGCTCGCCGCCCAGGTCGAGGCGTACGACGAAGCGGGTGGCTGCCCCGACGTACACGACCTCCTCGATACGTCCGTCGGCCGTCACCTCGTCGTGACCGGGATCGGTAACGGGGGTGACGATCCGGATCTTCTCCGGCCGCACGCTGAAGACGCCGTCCTCGCCGACGACCTGGCGGGCCGCCTCACCCTGCAGGAGGTTCGAGGTGCCGACGAAACCCGCCACGAAGGCGCTCGCCGGGCGCTCGTACACCTCGGCCGGCGTGCCGATCTGCTCGATCCGCCCCTCGTGGAAGACGGCAAGGCGGTCGCTCATCGTCAGCGCCTCCTCCTGGTCGTGGGTCACGAACAGGAAGGTGATGCCGACCTCGCGCTGGATGGCCTTGAGCTCGACCTGCATCTGCTCGCGCAGCTTGAGGTCGAGCGCGCCGAGGGGCTCGTCGAGCAGCAGCACCTTGGGGTGGTTGATGAGGGCGCGGGCGAGGGCAACCCGCTGCCGCTGGCCACCGGAGAGCTGCGAGGGCTTGCGCTTCTCGAAGCCCTCGAGCCGCACGGTGGCGAGCACCTCCCGGGCGCGGTCGAGCCGGCGCGCCTTGCCGACCCCCCGCACCATCAGGCCGTAGGCGACGTTCTGCTCGACGGTCATGTGCGGGAACAGCGCGTAGTCCTGGAACACGGTGTTGACGTCGCGGGCGAACGGCGCGTGGTCGGTCACGTCGACGCCGCCCAGGACGATCGAGCCCTCGGTCGGCTGCTCGAAGCCGGCGATCATGCGCAGGACCGTCGTCTTGCCCGAGCCCGACGGGCCCAGCATCGCGAAGAACTCGCCGTCGCGTACCTCGAGGTCGACGCCGTCCACCGCCACGACCTCGCCGAAGGTCTTGCGCAGTCCGACCAGCCCGACCGCGACCTCGGCCACCAGCGCCTGCACCTCCCGGCTCGGGCCCCGCGCTCTGCCGACGAGCCACGGTAGCGGCGCAGACCCTAGAGCGGCGCGGATTTCGTTGTCAAACCTAGTCTCAGCAAGGGAAACCGCTGCGATTAGTCCGGATCCGTGCGGCGATTCGGCGTCCCTCCGGCCCTAGCGCCGGACCAGCGGAAGGTACGCCGAGAGGTCGGCGCGCTCGCCGCTGGCCTGCAGCCGGCCGTCGCGGCGGGCGTCCTCCCAGCCCGTCGCGCCGGTCGCGAGCCGCAGCCACGTCAGCGCGTCCGTCTCGACCACGTTCGGCGGGGTCCCGCGGGTGTGCCGGGGCCCCTCCACGCACTGCACCGCCCCGTACGGCGGCACGCGGACCTCCACCGACCGGCCGGGCGCCCGCGCGGCCAGCTCCTCGAGCAGGAACCGCGCGGCGGTGCGCAGGTCGGCGGCGTCCGGAGCGGCCCCACCCGCCAGGGCCGTCTCCGCCGCAGCGAGCGCACGTGCCCCCTCGGCGGGGTCGGTACGACGACGCGGCGGCACCGCGCCACCGTACCGACCCCCTCCCGGCAGCGATCATGCACGTCCCGTCGCTCGACCCCTCGTGACGAGAGAACTCAACGTGCATGATCGCCGCCGGTTGCTGAATGATCGCGGGGTGGCGACGCGACCGGCGGCGGGCGGAGGGCACTGGGTCGACGTCGCCCCGGAACGCCTGGCCGGCTGGCTGCAGCGGTTCGCCGAGCGGCACGGGTCGACCACGTCGACCGGTGACGGCGCCACCGTGGTGGTGGTCGCGGCGGACGGTGCCGTGGCGGAGTGCCACGTGCCGTTCCCGCCGCTGCGTGGCGAGCCCTCCACGCCGTACGCCGGGCTCGTCGCCCACGCCCTGGCCGAACGGCGGGTCGGGGTGCTGCTCGTCCGGCTCGGCGGGCACGCGGTGGGGGTGTTCGAGGGCTCCCGGCTGGTCGCCTCCAAGGTCGGCTCACGCCAGGTGCACGGGCGCAGCGCGGCCGGCGGGTGGTCGCAGCAGCGCTTCGCCCGGCGCCGCGAGGGCCAGGCCCGCGTCGCGTTGTCGGCCGCGACCGAGACGGCGGCCCGGCTGCTCGTGCCGTCCGCGGCGAGCCTCGACGCGGTCGTGGCCGGCGGCGACCGTCGATCTGTCGAGGCGGTGCTGGCCGACCCCGCCCTCGTCGCCCTGCGGCCGCTCGTGGTCGAGCCGCTGCTGGACGTGCCGGACCCGCGGCTGCGCGTGCTGGAGGGGATGCCGGCCCGGTTCAGGGCCGTGCGCGTCCGGGTGGTCGAGCCCGAGACCTGATCGTGATGCAACCAGGAGACCTTGGGCCGGGTGATGAGTTGCAGTGGCCGCCGAACGGGGCGTCCCTGACCCCGGAGGACAACGGACATGCGCAGGAGAACAGCACTCGCCACCGTCGCGCTCGCGACCCTCGCCACGGCCTTGCAGCAGCCGGCCAACGCCGCCGCGCCGACCCGCGTCAGCGACACCACCCTGTCGATGTACTGCATGGGCAGGGCCGGCGACGACGTCGTCCGCGTCGCCGCCGAGAGCTCGCAGCTCCAGGGCACCCGGCTCATCGCCATGATCTCGACCGGCGACGGGGAGTTCGTGGCCTACGGCACGAGCACGGCCGACTGGACCGACAGCACGTTCGCCGGCAAGACACCGGTCTTCGACGACTACGGCAACGTCGTCGGCTCGGTCTCCCTGGACGGCAGCTACGTGCTCACGGACGAGACGCGGGCCCTCGACCGGTTCCGGGACGGCAACGTCCACGTCGTCGAGGACCACACCTTCACCGAGGCGGTCGCCACCCGCGCGTCGGCGACCCTTGACGGGGTGCCGCTCACCGACCTCGAGTGCGCCGGGGAGCAGGTCGTCGGCTCGCTGTTCTTCACGAACCCGGCGAGCTACTCCGCCCGCTTCCCCAGCGTGTGGGCCACCGAGTGCTCCGGCAGCAACGTCGACGCCGGGGAGGTCTTCGCCTTCGGCTCGATCGACGACCTGGGGCTGGTCGTCGACTACCTCGACCCGGCCGAGGTGACGACCGTGGCGCCGTTGCGCTTCGAGAACGGCTCGTGGGCAGGTCAGCTCACCCTGGTCGACGGCAACACCGGCGAGCCGGTCGCCGAGGTGCCCGCCGCCGCGACGCTCACCCGCGCCGGCTCGCCGGTGCACGTGCAGACCGGTGACAGTGCCGGCGGCGGACGGCTCTCGCTGACGCCGTACGCGCTGCACCTCGAGGCCGGCGGCGTGACCTCTCCCATCAGCCTCGACTGCACCGTCTACGACGTGGTCGAGACCGTGCACGTGATGCCGGGTCAGGCCTGATCGCTCCCCCCTGGGCGGGCGGGCGTGGCGGACAGCCAGGCCCGCCCGTCACTGTCCCCGACGCGGCAGGTCGGCGGTCGCCACGGGTCGCTCAGCCGAACAGCGCCGGCAACGTCCCCGCGGAGGCGTCCCGCAGCTCGGCGACGGGCAGGTCGAACAGGCCCTCCACGGCGAGCACGTCGCCGGTGACGTGGCCGAGCACGCTGACCGGTACGCCGTGTCGGCCCGCGAGGTCTGTGACCTCCTCCACGGCGCCCGGCACGACGGCGACGACTGCCCGCGCCACCGACTCGGCGAACAGCGCGACGAACGGGTCGGCGCCGGCCGGCAGGGCCACCCGCAGGCCTCGCCCCGCCGCGAGCGCCATCTCCACCAGCGTCTGAGCGAGCCCACCGTCGCTGACGTCGTGCGCGGCGCCGAGCAACCGCCGTTGACCACCCTCGACGAGCAGCGCGGCCAGCCGACGCTCCGCGTCGAGGTCGACGCGGGGCGGCAGGCCGCCGAGGTGACCGTGGACCACGTGGGCCCACTCCGAGCCGCCGAGCTCCTCCCGGGTCTCCCCCAGCAGCAGCAGGACCTGACCTTCGGCGGGCGCCATCGGCACCCGGCGGGTGACGTCGTCGATGACCCCGAGCACCCCGACGACCGGGGTGGGGTGGATGGCGGTGTCGCCGGTCTGGTTGTAGAAGCTCACGTTGCCGCCCGTGACGGGCACCCCGAGCTGCTGGCACGCGTCGGCCAGCCCGCGCACCGCCTCGGCGAACTGCCACATCACGTCGGGGTCCTCCGGCGAGCCGAAGTTCAGGCAGTCGGTCACCGCGAGCGGTCGCGCCCCGGACACGGCGACGTTGCGGTAGGCCTCGGACAGTGCGAGCTGCGCCCCCGCGTACGGATCCAGCTTCGTGTAGCGGCCGTTCGCGTCGGTCGCGAGCGCGACGCCGAGGCCGGTCTCCTCGTCGACCCGGATCATGCCGGCGTCGGCGGGCTGGGCGAGCACCGTGTTGCCGAGCACGTAGCGGTCGTACTGGTCGGTGACCCACGCCTTCGAGGCCAGGTTGGGGGCCGCCGCCATCCGCCGCACGGTGTCGCGCAGCTCGTCGCCGGTCGACGGCCGGGCGAGGCGCTCGGCGCGGTCGGCCTGCAGGGCGTCCTGCCACGCCGGCCGGGCGAACGGCCGCTCGTAGACCGGGCCCTCGTGGGCCACCGTCCGCGGCGGCACGTCGCAGATCGTCTCGCCGTGCCACTCGACGGTCAGGCGACCGGACTCGTTGACCTCGCCGATGACCGTGGCGGTCACGTCCCACCGCGCGCAGATCGCGAGGAAGGCGTCGAGCTTCGACGGCTCGACGACGGCGCACATGCGCTCCTGCGACTCGCTCATGAGGATCTCCTCCGGGCGCAGCGTCGCGTCGCGCAGCGGCACCCGGTCGAGCCACACGTGCATGCCGCCGTCGCCGTTGGACGCGAGCTCGGAGGTCGCGCAGGACAGCCCGGCGCCGCCGAGGTCCTGGATGCCCACGACCAGGTCCGCGGCGAAGATCTCGAGGCAGCACTCGATGAGGACCTTCTCCATGAACGGGTCGCCAACCTGCACCGACGGTCGCTTGGCCGGCCCCTCCGCCTCGAACGTCTCCGACGCGAGCACGGACACCCCGCCGATGCCGTCGCCGCCGGTGGTCGCGCCGAACAGCACGACGAGGTTGCCCTGGCCGGATGCGTGCGCCAGCTTGATGTCGTCCTGGCGCATGACGCCGACGCACAGCGCGTTGACGAGGGGGTTCCCGGCGTACGACGGGTCGAAGACCAGCTCGCCGCCGACGTTCGGCAGGCCGAGGCAGTTGCCGTAGCCGCCCACGCCGGCCACCACGCCCGGAAGCACGCGGTGCGTGTCGGCCGCGTCGGCGGGCCCGAACCGCAGCTGGTCCATCACCGCGACCGGCCGCGCGCCCATCGACATGATGTCGCGCACGATGCCGCCGACCCCGGTGGCTGCGCCCTGGTAGGGCTCGACGTACGACGGGTGGTTGTGGCTCTCCACCTTGAAGGTGACCGCCCAGCCCTGGCCGATGTCGACGACGCCGGCGTTCTCGCCGATGCCGACCAGCAGCGACTTGCGAGCATCGTCACTCTGCTTGTCCGAGAACTGGCGCAGGTGGACCTTCGACGACTTGTAGGAGCAGTGCTCGCTCCACATCACGGAGTACATGGCCAGCTCGGCGCTGGTCGGGCGGCGACCGAGGATGCCGCGGATGCGGGCGTACTCGTCGTCCTTCAGCCCGAGCTCGCGGTACGGCTGCTCGACCTCTGGCGTCGTCTCGGCGTGCTTCACGGAGTCCGTCATGCGGAGACCACCGCCTTCAGTACGGAGGTGAAGAAGCCGAGGCCGTCGGTGGTGGGGCCGGTCAGCGGCTCGACCGCGTGCTCGGGGTGTGGCATCAGGCCGACCACGTTGCCGCGTTCGTTGGCCACGCCGGCGATGAGACGGTAGGAGCCGTTGGGGTTGTCCCCGACGTACCTCGCGACGACCCGTCCCTCGCCCTCCAGGCGGTCCAGGGTGGTCTCGTCGGCGACATAGCCGCCCTCGCCGTTCTTCAGCGGCACCACGATCTCCTGCCCATCCGCGTAGTCCGCGGTCCACGCCGTGGCCGTGCTCTCGATGCGCAGCCGCTGGTCGCGGCAGACGAACTTGCGGTGGTCGTTGCGGATCAGCGCGCCGGGCAGGAGGTGCGACTCGCAGAGGATCTGGAAGCCGTTGCAGATGCCGAGCACCGGCAGGCCTTGACCGGCGCGCTCCACCACCGAGGTCATGACCGGCGCGAACCGCGCGATCGCCCCGCACCGCAGGTAGTCGCCGTAGGAGAAACCGCCCGGCAGCACGACCGCGTCGACACCGCGCAGGTCGTCGTCGCCGTGCCAGAGCGCGACCGGCTCGCCGCCGGCGATCCGCACGGCCCGCGCCGCGTCCCCGTCGTCGAGCGAGCCCGGGAAGGTGACGACCCCGACCCGCAGGGCCGGCGCCTGGCCCCCCGTCACTGCTCGACCCGCACCGTGTAGTCCTCGATGACCGGGTTGGAGAGCAGCGTCTCCGCGGCGCCCCGGATCTGGGCGAGCCGTTCCTCGGTCACCTCGCCGTCGAGCTCGAGCTCGAAGCGCTTCCCCTGCCGTACGCCGCTGATGCCGTCGAACCCGAGGCGCGGCAGCGCCTGCGCGACGGCCTTGCCCTGGGGGTCGAGGATCTCGGGCTTGAGCATGACGTCGACCACGACGCGAGCCATCCGGTGCACTCCTGCCGGGAGAGGTGGGCGGTCCCCTCAGCCTACCGACGTGAGCCGCCCGGAACCGTGTCAGGCTGGGTGCGTGCATCCCCGCGTCTACGACCCGGTCATGGGGCTCGCGCTGCGCACGACGACCCGGGTCAACCGCCTCCTGTACGCCGTGTCGGACGGGCGCCTCGGGCGGCGCTTCCCCGGCGGAGCCCCGGTCGTGTGGCTGACCGTGACCGGCGCGCGCTCAGGGCTGCCGCGCCGGGTGCCGCTGCTCGGGGCGCGCGACGGCGACGCCTGGGTGGTGACCGGCTCCAACGCCGGGCAGGCCGCGGCGCCCGCGTGGGTGCACAACCTGCGCGCCCACCCGGACGCCGAGCTCGAGGTCGACGGCCGGCGGTTGCAGGTGCGCGCCACGGAGGCGGACGACGACTCCGAGCGCGCCCGCCTCTACGGGCTGATGGTCGGCCTGTGGCGCGGGTACGCCCGCTACGGCCAGCAGGCCCGCCGGACGATCCCCGTGTTCCGCCTCACTCCCCGGCAGCGGTTCAGCCGCGACGGGTCGGGCAGGCAGGGAACACCAACCGCCGACTGAGGAGGTGTCCGCGCGCCCGTGTTCCCGCCGTTGGACCGTCTGTCGAACCGCGTCGTCGTGGGCTCGCTCGCTGCGGCCGGCCTGGCCGGCCTGGTGACCGGGGCCGTGTTCATCGCCTCCGACGGCACCGGAGGCACCGACACGCCGACGCGCAGCACCCCCGCCGTGGCCACGTCCACGAGTCCGTCCGGGCAGCAGTCCGGCACCGCCTCGCCCCGGCACAACGGCGGGTCCTCGCGGCCGGCCGCATCACCCGCGACGACCTCGGCCACGCCGACCCCCAGCCGGTCGAGCCGCGCGGCGAGCCCGACTCCCACGGCGACCACGACGGCGCCGCCCAGGCGGACCACGTCGGCCCCCGCCACCAGCGCACCACCCGAGTCCTCGGCGCCGGTGACGAGCGTCCCCGGCGCCACCCCCAGCGGCGCCGGCGGCGCCCAGTAGCCGAGCGGGCCGACCTGCCCGGCCTCACCGGCGACCCCGCGGGATCGTTCGCGGGCGTCAGCCCCAACGCCGGCCGGTCAGCCGCTCGTAGGCCTCGACGTAGCGGGCCCGGGTCTGCTCGACCACGTCGTCCGGCAGTGCCGGCGGCGGCTCGCCGGACTCGCGGCTCCAGCCGGAGGCCGGCGACGTGAGCCAGTCCCGGACGAACTGCTTGTCGTACGACGGCTGGGGGCGGCCGGGCTCCCACTGGTCGGCCGGCCAGAACCGCGACGAGTCGGGCGTGAGCACCTCGTCGGCAAGCACGACCTGCCCCTCGGGTGACCGGCCGAACTCGAGCTTGGTGTCGGCGACGACGATGCCGCGGTCGAGGGCGATGTCGCGGGCGCGCGCATAGACGGCGACGGTGAGCCGGCGCAGCTCGGAGGCCGCGGCCTCACCGATCGTGGCCGCCACCACGTCGTACGACACGTTCTCGTCGTGCTCGCCCAGCGCGGCCTTGGTCGCCGGCGTGAAGATCGGCTCCGGCAGCGCCGACCCGTCGACCAGACCGTCCGGCAGCGCGACCCCGCAGACCGCACCGGTCGCCCGGTAGTCGGCGAGACCCGAGCCCGTCAGGTAGCCGCGGGCGACGCACTCGACGGGGAACATCTCCAGCCGCCGGCACAGGATCGCCCGACCGGTGAACTCGGGCGGCACGTCGGTGGAGACGACGTGGTTGGCGACGACGTCAGACAGCCGCTCGAACCACCACAGCGACAGCTGGGTGAGGATCGCCCCCTTGTCGGGGATCGGCGTGGGCAGGATGAAGTCGTACGCCGAGATGCGGTCGCTCGCCACCATCAGCAGCAGGCCGTCGTCGGTCTCGTATAGGTCGCGGACCTTGCCGCTGTGGAGGTGTCGGTACGCCGTCACCCGGGCAGTCTGCCAGGACGACCGACCCCTGGAGGAAGCCGTGAGCGAGTCCTTCTCCGAGCCCGCCGACGAGAAGCGGGCCGAGTCCGACGTCGAGCGCAACCGCGACCAGGTGGAGCCCGGCAGCGACGACGAGTTCGTCGGCCGGGTGCAGGGCGACGACGAGGGCTACGCCGGCGAGACCGGCGCCGAGGCCCGCACGTCCGACGACGAGCGCCGGTAGAGCAGACCGCCCGCGGCGAGCGCGACCATCCCTGCGGCGGGCCAGACCAGTCCGGGCGCGAGGTCGTACAGCGCTCCCCCGAGCACAGGGCTGAGCATGGTGCCGGAGATCGAGGCGGCGCCGTACGCGCTCTGGTAGCGCGCGGCCATACCGTCGCGGGCGAGGTCCGCGGCGTGCGCGGTGGCAGTGGGCTTGTAGAGCATCTCCCCGGCCGTGAGCACGACGACCGCGAGAACGGCGAGCAGCAGGCCCGGACGCAGCCCGAGCAGCAGGTAGGCCGCGCCGACCAGGGCGAACCCAGCGCAGATGACCGGTACGGCCGGCCGCTCGCGCAGGGCCAACGCGATCGGCGCCTCGGCCGCCACGATCAGGACGCAGTTCAACGAGATCAGCAGGCCGTACGCCACGGGTGGCACGCCGCGGTCGGCCAGCTGGACCGGCAGAACCGTGTACATCAACCGGTAGGTGGTGTCGACGGCGACGATGCCCAGCAGCAGGCGGCGCAACGCGACGTCCCGGCGCAGCGCCGACCACAGCGACCCGGCCGACTGCGACGAGAGCCTGGCCCGTGCGGCGTCCTCGCGCGGCACGAACCGGAAGACCAGCCAAGCGAGCACCAGCCCGGTGAGCCCGTCGACCACGAAGACGGCGTCGAAGGCACGCGCCGCGATCACGGCGCCCAGGGGTGGCCCGATCACGGTCCCGGCGTTGAGCACCGACCGCGACAGCGCGATGCCCTCGCGCCGCCGTTGCGCCGGCAGCTCGCCGGCTATCAGTGCCGACAAGACCGGACGGGTCGCGCCACCCACCAGGCCCCGCAGCCCGACGACGGCGACCAGGCCGGCGGTTGGGACGAGAGGGATCACTGCGCACGACAGCGAGGACAGCGCCAGGCAGGACAGGGCGGTGCGACGGATGCCGAACCGGTCGGCCACCGACCCGCCCACGAGGTTTCCCGCGATGGTCCCGACACCGTTGGCACCTGCCACCAAGCCGGCCCCGGCCAGCGAGAGACCCCGGCTTTGCACGAGGTACAGCGTCAGGTAGATCCACATGAGGGAGCCGACGGCGTTCACGAACTGCCCCAACAGCAGCCAGCGCATCCACGCCGGAAGGCTCGCCACGGCCCGCCACACGCTCGGAGTCACCCCGTACCTCCTGTGAGTTCCCTTTGGGAACCCATATCCTAGGGATCGTGGACGAGGTCGTCGACGGAGACGTCGCGGGGAGGCCGGCCGGGCGATGGGCCGGTGCCGACCCGACCTGCGCGGTCGCCCAGGCGGCCGTCGTCGTGGGCGACCGGTGGAGCCTGGTGGTGCTCCGGGAGGTCGCTCGCGGCCACCACCGCTTCGACGCCCTCGTCGAGGAGCTGCACATCTCCCGGAAGGTGCTGACCGAACGGCTGGCGCACCTGGTCGAGCACGGCGTGCTCGAACGGGTGCCCTACCAGGACTCGCCGACCCGCTACGACTACCGGCTCACCGCCGCCGGCATGGCCTTCCTCCCGGTGCTCGTCGCGCTGCAGGACTGGGGCGACCAGTGGGTGCTCGGCGACGGGACGCTGTCGGCCACCAGCCGCGACGGCGCCGCCGAGGTGCGCCGGGTGCACGAGCTCGTCGGACAACGTGTCCCAGATCGGCTCGCGCTGCCGTCGACCAGTGGCGGCGCGACGGACCTGGTGGCGGCCGACGCGCGAGGCACGGTCTTGTTCGGCTACCCGGCCACCGGCGCGCCCACCCCGCTGCCACATGGCTGGTCGGACATCCCCGGCGCGGTCGGCTGCACGCTGGAGAACCGGCTCTACCGAGACGCGTACGACGAGTTCGCCGCCGCCGGGCTCGCGGTCCGCGGCCTGTCGACCCAGCGCCCCGACGAGCAGCAGGCGTTCGCAGCCGCGGAGCGCATCCCGTTCGCCCTACTGTCCGACGCCGACCTGCACGCGGCCGCCGCCCTGCGGCTTCCTACCTTCCGGGCCGGCGGCGCGGTCCGGCTGCGCCGGGTGGTGCTTCTGGTGGGCGCCGACCGGGTCGTACACGACGTGCGCTACCCGGTCACCGACCTCGCCGACACCGTCCGTTGGTCGCTGGACCGCCTGCGGCCGTTGCGTGGATGACCGCGGCGTGGACGCCCGCTCTTCCCCGCGCCTCCCCTCCCCGCGCCAGACCTCCCCCGGCAGCGATCATGCACGTTCCGTCGCGCGCCACTCGGTCGAGACCGACGGAAGCTGCATGATCGCTGCGTAGGAGGGGGCTACGGGAGGGGGTTAGAGGAGGGGGCTAGAGGAGGGGGCTAGAGGATCGGGGCGGGGGTGTACTCGGCGGCCGCCGGGTGGCGGTGCACGACTCGCTCGACGCGGCGCACGACCTCCGCGACCTGGGCATCCGCCGCGCCGGTGAACGACTGCGGGTCGGCGACCAGGTCGTCCAGCTCGGCGCGGGTGAGCCCCAGCCGGGCGTCACCGGCCAGCCGGTCGAAGAGGTCGTTGCGGTCGGCCCCCTGCTCGCGCATCGCCAGGGCCACCGCGACCGCGTGCTCCTTGATCGCCTCGTGCGCGAGCTCGCGGCCGACCCCTCGCCGGACGGCGGCCATCAGCACCTTGGTCGTCGCCAGGAAGGGCAGGTAGCGGTCGAGCTCGCGCTGGGCCACCGCCGGGTAGGCGCCGAACTCGTCGAGCACGGTGAGGAACGTCTCGAACAGCCCGTCCACGGCGAAGAACGCGTCCGGCAGCGCCACCCGGCGTACGACCGAGCAGGAGACGTCGCCCTCGTTCCACTGGTCGCCGGCGAGCTCGCCGACCATCGACAGGTAGCCGCGCAGCACCACCGCGAGGCCGTTGACCCGCTCGCAGGACCGGGTGTTCATCTTGTGCGGCATCGCGCTCGACCCGACCTGGCCGGCGCGGAACCCCTCGGTCACCAGCTCCTGCCCGGCCATCAGCCGGATCGTGGTGGCCAGGCTGGACGGGGCCGCGGCGAGCTGGACGAGCGCGGCGACGGTCTGGAAGTCCAGCGAGCGCGGATAGACCTGGCCGACGCTGGCGAGGACGTGCGTGAAGCCGAGGTGTGCGGCCACCCGCCGCTCGAGGGCCTCGAGCGCCTCCCGGTCGCCGCCGAGCAGGTCGAGCTGGTCCTGCGCCGTCCCGACCGGCCCCTTGATGCCGCGCAGCGGGTAGCGCTCGATCAGCGTCTCCAGCGACTCGACCGCCACGAGCAGCTCCTCGGCCGCGGACGCGAAGCGCTTGCCCAGGGTGGTCGCCTGGGCCGCCACGTTGTGGCTGCGCCCGGCGATCACCACGTCGGAGTGCTCCAGGGCCAGCCGGGCCAACCTGGCGAGCGCGGCGACCGCCCGGTCACGCACCAGCTCGAGGCTGGCCCGCACCTGCAGCTGCTCGACGTTCTCGGTGAGGTCACGGCTGGTCATGCCCTTGTGCACGTGTTCGTGCCCGGCGAGCTCGCTGAACTCCTCGATGCGGGCCTTGACGTCGTGACGGGTCACCGCCTCGCGGCGGCGGATCGAGTCGAGATCGACCTGCTCGACGACCTTCTCGTAGGCCTCGACCACGCCGTCGGGCACCTCGACCCCGAGGTCGCGCTGCGCGACGAGCACGGCGAGCCAGAGCCGCCGCTCGAGCACGACCTTGTTCTCCAGCGACCACAGGCGGACCAGCGGCTCGCTCGCGTAGCGCGCGGCCAGGACGTCGGGGATCACGTTCACACCGCCGATTCTCGCGTAGCCGTGACCGGCGGCTGGCTCGACCAGGGGAAGTCGATCCAGAGGTCGGTGCGTCGCCACACGTACTCGCACTTCACCGCCGAGCGCGGCTTCTCGTAGAGCACCGCGCACCGCGCCTCGGCGACATGCGCACTGCAGAAGTCGCGGACCAGCTTGAGCGTCCCGCCGGTGTCGGCCACGTCGTCGACGATGAGCGCGCGCGCACCCGCCAGGTCGACCGCGGCCGGCACGGGCGGCAGCATGACCGGCATGTCGAGCCGCTCGTCGACGCCGGTGTAGAACTCGACGTTCATCGCGATGAGGTTCTTCACGTCCAGCGCGTAGGACAGGGCGCCCGCCGGCAGCAGCCCGCCGCGGGCGATGGTCAGGATCAGCGTCGGCTGGAACCCGCTGGCCACGACCGCCTCCGCCAGGTCGCGGCTCGCCCCACCGAACTGCTCCCAGGTGAGGACCTCCCGCTCGCTCACGTGGGCGACCCCGCCGACGCGGCGATGTCGCGGCGGTAGTGGCCGCCGTCCAGGGTGACCCGACCGATGGCCTCGTACGCCGTGCGGCGCGCCGCGTCGACCGAGGGCCCGGTCCCGACCACCGAGAGCACCCGGCCGCCGGCACTCACGACCCCACCGTCCGCCGGCGCCGTGCCGGCGTGCAGCACGACAGCGCCCGGCACCTCGGCGGCCGCGTCCAGGCCACCGAGCAGGTCACCGGTGCGCGGCGCCGCGGGATAGCCCTCGGCCGCGAGCACCACCGTCACGGCGGCCGCGGACGACCACTCCAGGGCCGGCAGGTCCGCCAGCCTGCCCTCGGCCGCCGCCAGGAGCACCCCGGCCAGCGGCGTGCGCAGCCGGGCCAGGACCACCTGCGTCTCCGGGTCGCCGAACCGCGCGTTGAACTCGATGACCCGCAGGCCGTGCGACGTCAGCGCCAGCCCGGCGTACAGCAGGCCGCTGAACGGCGTCCCGCGTCGCGCCATCTCGTCGACGGTCGGCTGCAGGACCCGCTCGCGCACCTCGTCCACAAGGCCGGGCGGCGCCCACGGCAGCGGCGAGTAGGCGCCCATGCCGCCGGTGTTGGGGCCGCTGTCGCCGTCGCCCACCCGCTTGAAGTCCTGCGCCGGCTCGAGCGGCACCACGGTGCGACCGTCGGTCACCGCGAACAGCGAGATCTCCGGCCCGTCGAGGTACTCCTCGACGACCACCCGCGGGCAGCCGCGGGCGTGCGCCAGCGCCTGGTCGCGGTCGGTCGTGACGACGACGCCCTTGCCCGCCGCCAGCCCGTCGTCCTTCACGACGTACGGCGGGCCCAGCTCGTCGACGGCGGCGGCCACCTCGGCGGCGGACGTGCAGACGACGGCCCGGGCGGTCGGCACGCCGGCGGCCGCCATGACGTCCTTGGCGAACGCCTTCGAGCCCTCCAGCCGGGCGGCGGCCGCGGACGGGCCGAAGCAGGCGATGCCCTTGGCGCGCACCGCGTCGGCCGCACCGGCGACCAGCGGCACCTCCGGCCCGACCACCACGAGGTCGGCGGCCACCTCGACGGCCAGGTCTGCCACCGCCTCGGCGTCGGCCACGTCGAGCGGGCGGGCCTCGGCGAGCTGTCGGGTGCCGGCGTTGCCGGGGGCGCAGCAGAGCGCGGTCACGGACGGGTCGGCGTGCAGGGCGCGCACGAGTGCGTGCTCGCGGGCGCCCGAGCCGACGACGAGGACTCTCACGACTTCCAGAACTCCCACCAACGCCGGGCGCCCGGGCGTTCGGGCCGTTCCGGGCGTGACGTCACGGTCTCACCCGGCGGCGGCGCGGTGGGCGGCGCGGTCGCGGCGGACTCGTCCCACTCGTCGCTTGGGGACTTCGGCAGCGGCCGCCCGCGCAGCGCCTCCGGCCGGGCGTCGGAGACCGCCTCGCCGAGCTGCGGGTCGTAGCCCTCCAGGCCGGTCTCGTCCTCGACCACACGGGCGAGGGCATAGACCTTGGTCATCAGCGCGACGCTGTCGGCGGTGGCCTCGCCGTAGGGGACGGTGATGGCTACCTCGAGCGGGGTCATCGTCAGCTCGACTCCGGTGGCGGGGTCGGTCAGCTCCCGGCTCACGTCGTCGGCGAAGACCTCGATGTCGCCGAGGATCTCGCGGGCGCGCGACACGATGCGGTCCCACTGCTCGACCTCTTCCTCGTCGAGCGGGCGGAGGTCGCTGTCGAACGCGTCCTCGGTGTCGTCGAGGGCTTCCTCGAACGGCTGACCCGGGTCGCGGCGTACGAAGTAGATGTCGTAGCCCACGCCCCCGAACCTAGCGGGTGTGCGGCCGGGTGACAGCGGTCGCGCCACGCCCGGACGCGTGTCCGCCCGTGGTCAGCCGCCGGTGCAGTGCCGGTCGGCCGCGCCCAGCGCCTCGTCGAGGATGGCCAGGCCCTCCTTCGCCTCCGCCTCGGTGATGGTGCATGGCGGCACGACGTGCAGGCGGTTGAAGTTGGTGAACGGCAGCAGCCCGCGCTCCTTGCAGGCCGCGACCAGGTCGGCCATGGGCTGGTTGGCCGAGCCGCTGGCGTTGTAGGGCACCAGCATCTCCCGGGTCGACCGGTCGCGCACCAGGTCGAGCGCCCAGAAGACGCCGAGACCGCGCACCTCGCCGACACTCGGGTGCCGCTGGGCGAGCTCCCGCAGGCCCGGCCCGAGCACGGTCTCGCCGATCCGGCGGGCGTTGTCGACGATGCCCTCGTCGCGCATCGCGTTGATGCTCGCGACCGCCGCGGCGCATGCGAGCGGGTGGCCCGAGTAGGTGAGCCCGCCCGGGAACGGCCGTTCGGCGAACGTCGCCGCGATCCGCTCGGAGATGACGACCCCGCCGAGCGGCACGTAGCCCGAGTTGGACCCCTTCGCGAAGGCGATGAGGTCGGGCGTGACGCCCCAGTGGTCGACCGCGAACCACTCACCGGCCCGACCGAACCCGGCCATCACCTCGTCGGCCACGTAGACGATGCCGTGCCGGTCGCAGATGTCGCGCACCCCGGCGAGGTAGCCGTCCGGCGGCACCAGGATCCCGGCCGTGCCGGGGATCGTCTCGAGCACGATCGCCGCGATGGTGCCGGGACCCTCGAACGCGACGACCTGCTCGAGGTGCTCGAGCGCCCGCCGCCCCTCCTCCTCGACCGAGGACGACCAGAACGGCGAGCGGTAGGGGTAAGGCCCGAAGAAGTGCACAACGCCGGTGGCGCCGCCGTCGTTGGGCCAGCGCCGCGGGTCGCCCGTCATCTGGATCGCCGTCGCGGTGTTGCCGTGGTAGCTGCGGTAGGTCGTGAGCACCTTGTGCCGGCCGGTGTGCAGCCGGGCCATCCGCACGGCGTTCTCGATGGCGTCCGCACCGCCGTTGGTGAAGAACACCTTGTTCAGGTCGCCGGGCGCGAGCTCGGCGATCAGCCTGGCGCACTCGGACCGCTGGTCGTTGGCGTGCTGCGGCGCGACGGTGCACAGCACGCCCGCCTGCTCGCGGATCGCCTCCACGACCTTCGGGTGCTGGTGGCCGATGTTGGTGTTGACCAGCTGCGATGAGAAGTCGAGGTAGCGGCGCCCTTCGAAGTCCCAGACGTGGCAGCCCTCCGCCCCGGCGATCACCATCGGGGCCAGAGCTGCCTGGGCTGACCAGGAGTGGAAGACGTGGGCACGGTCGAGCTCGTACGCGCGGGCACCGCGAGCAGGGTCAGGCGTCATGCCTCGCAGCCTACGAGCGCTCTCGCCGTGACCGCACGGCGTCCGCCGGCCGCCCCGGGCCCCGGGTGCGCGGTCGCCGGATCAGCGCATGATCGGTCGCGGAGGGTCGGTCAGGGCTCGAGGCGGGCCAGCAGGCCGGCGCACACGAGCGGCCACTCGTCGCGCAGGATCGAGTAGACGACCGTGTCGCGGAACGTGCCGTCGGCACGGCGCATGTGCCGCCGCAGCACGCCCTCCCGGGTCGCGCCGAGCTTGGCGATGGCCGCCTGGGAGCGCTCGTTGCGCAGGTCCGTCTGGATCTTGACCCGGCCGAAGCCGCAGTCGTCGAAGGCGTGGCCGAGCAACAGCAGCTTGCACTCGGCGTTCACCGCGGTCCCCCACCACCGCGGGCCGTAGGCGGTCCAGCCGAGGTGCACGCGCTCGTTGACCAGGTCAATGTCACCGAGGCTGCTCGTGCCGACCACGGTGCCTGCCGGTCCGAGCGCCGAGTCGGCGGCCAGCCGCACGACGTACGCCTG
>DASVBJ010000207.1:0-3881 GCA_036375895.1 Actinomycetes bacterium
GGACGCGGCCGGCCTGGCCACGGCGCGGATCGTGGCCAGCGGCGGGCTCGACGAGTTCGCGGTCGAGGACCTGGTGGCGGCCGGCGCGCCCATCGACGTCTACGCCGTGGGCACCAAGGTGGCCACCTCCGCCGACGCGCCGTACCTGGACGCGGCGTACAAGCTCGTGGAGTACGCCGGGCGGCCGGTCATGAAGCTGTCCACCGGCAAGGTCACCGCCCCCGGCCCGAAGCAGGTGCACCGGCGGGACCAGGTCGCCGACGTGCTGGCGACGCGGGCGGAGGACGTGCCGCGCGGGGCGGAGCCGCTGCTGGAGCAGGTGATGTCGAAGGGGCGGCGCACCATGCCCCGCGCCGAGCCGGCCGAGGTCGTCGCGCTGGCCCGCAGCCGGTTCCAGGCCGACCTCGCAGCGGTCCCCGAGGCGATGCGCCGGATCCGCGGGCCGGTGGCCGCGCGGCCGGCCGTGTCCGACCGGCTGGAGCGCCTCACGGCCGAGCTGCGCGAGTCGCTCTCGACCGGTGCGCGCGCGAGGTAGCCCGGGGGTCTGGACGCACGGCCCGAGTCGTTGCAGGGTGAAGCGTTGTCCCCGACGCTCTTGGACTCCGGGAGGCTCGCGGTGTCGCTCCTCGACGGCTCGAACTGGCAAGGGAAGGTCTTCTCGAACGGCTGGCGGGACGGGTCGGGCGAGCCCTACCCGGTGGTCTCACCGTCGACCGGCGAGCAGCTCGCGACGATGGGCCGGGCGACCGCGGCCGACGTGGCCGCGGCGGCGCGGCGGGCCGAGGAGGCGCAGCGCGGGTGGGCCGCTGCGCCGTACCCGGAGCGCGCGGCCGTGCTGCGCCGAGCGGGCGACCTCTGGCACGCGAACGCCGAGGAGATCACCGGCTGGCTGATGCGGGAGACCGGCGCGATCGGGCCGTTCGGCGGGTTCCAGATCATGACCTCGGCCGAGGAGTGCTACGAGGCAGCGGCGTTGGCCTCTGCGCCGTACGGCGAGCTGCTGCGCTCCGCCATGCCGCGGCTGAGCCTGGCCCGCCACGTGCCGGTGGGCGTCGTGGGGGTCATCGCGCCGTTCAACGTCCCGACGATCCTGTCCATCCGTGCGGTGGCCCCGGCGTTGGCCCTCGGCAACGCCGTGCTGCTGAAGCCCGACCCGCGCACCGCGGTGAGCGGTGGCGCGGTGCTCGCCGAGATCTTCGCGCAGGCGGGTCTGCCGGAGGGTCTGCTGCACGTCCTGCCCGGCGGCGCCGACGTCGGCGAGGCAGTCGTCGTCGAGCCCGCGGTACGGGTCATCGCGTTCACCGGGTCCACCCGCGCGGGCCGGGCGGTGGGGGCGCTGGCCGCCCAGCACCTCAAGCGGGTCCACCTCGAGCTGGGCGGCAACTCGGCGCTGCTGGTGCTCGACGACGTGGACCCGGACGAGGCGTCGTCGGTCGGCGCGTGGGGCTCGTTCGCCCATCAGGGGCAGGTGTGCATGGCGGCCAGCCGTCACCTGGTCCAGTCCGGGGTCGCCGACCATTACGTGGCGGCACTGGCCACCCGGGCCGACAAGCTGCCCGTCGGCGACCCGACCACCGGTCAGGTGGCCCTCGGCCCGGTGATCGACGCCGGCCAGCGCGACAAGGTCCACGAGATCGTGACGCGCAGCGTGGACGCGGGCGCCCGGCTCGCGGCGGGCGGCACCTACGAGGACCTCTTCTACCGGCCGACCGTGCTGGCCGACGTGCCGCTTGGCTCGCCGGCCTACACCGAGGAGATCTTCGGGCCGGTGGCGCCGGTGGTCACCTTCGACTCGGTCGAGGACGCCGTGCGGCTGGCCCGCGACACGGCGTACGGGCTGTCCCTCGGCATCCTCACCCGCGACGTCATGCGCGGCCTGGAGATCGCCGAGCAGATCCCGAGCGGACTGGTGCACATCAACGACCAGACCATCAACGACGAGGCCAACATCCCGTTCGGTGGCGTGATGGACTCAGGCACCGGCACTCGGCAGGGCGGCGCGCGCGCCAACCTCGAGGCGTTCACGGACACCCAGTGGGTGACCGTGCGCGGCTCGCTTCCGACCTATCCGATGTGACCTGGTCTCAGCCCCAGACCTCGGCCGCCGTCTCGACGATCAGTGCGAGCTTGGCGACCTGCTCGTCGTAGGTCAGCACGTTGCCCTCGACGGTCGAGGAGAAGCCGCACTGCGGTGACAGGCAGAGCTGGTCGAGCGGCACGTACCGGCTCGCCTCGTCGATGCGGCGCTTGAGCGTGTCCTTGTCCTCCAGCGTGCCGCGCTTGGTGGTGACGAGTCCCAGCACGACCTGCCTGCCCGGTGGCACGAACCGGAGCGGCTCGAAGCCACCCGAGCGTGCGTCGTCGTACTCGAGGAAGAAGCCGTCTACCTCGAGCTGGGAGAACAGCGCCTCGGCCACGAAGTCATAGCCGCCCTCGGCCGCCCACGAGGAGCGGTAGTTGCCGCGGCACATGTGGGTGGTGACGTTCATGCCCTGCGGCCGCCCGGCCAGGGCCTTGTTGATGTTGCGGATGTACTGCTCGTGCTGGTGCTCCGCGTCGCTGCCCTGTGCGGCGATCATCTCCCGCTGCCTCGGGTCGTTGAGGTAGGCGAGACTCGTGTCGTCGAGCTGCAGGTAGGTGCAGCCGAGGTCGGCGAGCCGGCGGACCTCCTCGGCGTAGGCCGCGGTGAGGTCGGCCCAGAAGGGCTCGAGGTCGGGGTAGACGGCCTGGTCGATCGCCGCGCGCCCGCCGCGGTAGTGGACCATGCTCGGCGACGGGATCGTGAGCTTCGGTGTCGCCGTGGTCGCCGTCTCCTGGAGGAACGTGAAGGCGTCTCCGAAGATGGTCTTGTCGATGCTCACCCGGTCGTGCACGCGCAGCGCCGCCGACTCGAAGTCGAGCTCTCCCTGCTCGTTGCGGAAGTGCACCATGAGCTTCTCGTCGGTGCGGTCGACGCCGCCGAGCTGGTAGATGAAGTCCATGTGCCACGAGGTCCGGCGGAACTCCCCGTCGGTCGCCGACTGCAGCCCCACCGACTCCTGCATCCGGACGACGTCACGGATGCTGTCGTCCTCCACGGCGCGCAGCTCGTCGTCGCCGATCTCGCCGGCGGCGTGCCGAGCCCGCGCGTCGAGCAGGCGCTTCGGTCGCAGCAGGCTCCCGACGTGGTCGGCGCGGAACGGGGGTGTGGTCCGTAGACCCATCTCTGGCCTCCTCGGTCGCGGCGGCACGACAGTCCAGGGCTATGCCACCGGCCGGATGGGTGTCAACTTGTGCATGATCGCTGCAGGGGAGTGAGCCGGGGGATGGAGGCGTCAGGAGGCCCAGCGCGGGGGGCGGCGTTCCAGGAAGGCGCGCATGCCCTCCTGCGCCTCCTCCGACCCGAACAGCCGGGCCGACAGCCGCGCCATGTCGTCACCGAGCTCGTCGAACCGGCGCAGCATCGGCCCGGCGAGCAGCCGCTTGGTCTCGGCCAACCCCTGGGGCGACCCGGCCCGCAACGCCGCCACGACGGCCTTGACGGCCTCATCCAGCGACGCCTCGGCGACGGCCTCGGTGACCAGGCCGGTTCGGGCGGCCTCCCGGCCGTCGAACGCGTCGCCGCCGAGGAAGTAGCGGGCGCCGGCGCGGTCGGTCATCCGCGGCAGCACCGCGACCGAGATGACCGCGGGCGTGAGGCCGAGCCGTGCCTCAGAGAACGCGAAGCCGGCATCCTCCGCCGCGACCGCCACGTCGCAGGCCGCCACGAGGCCGATGCCGCCGGCTCGGACGTTGCCGTGCACCCGCGCCACGACCGGCTTCGGCAGCGCGACGATGCTGCGCAGCAGGGCGAGCAGCCGTCGGGCGCCCTCCTCCATGCTGCCCGCGGCGGCCTCCGACAG
>DASVBJ010000252.1:0-3217 GCA_036375895.1 Actinomycetes bacterium
ATCATCGAGCGTCTCCACATCGCCGAGAATCAGCAGCATCTCGACATCGCCTCGGGCACCGGTGAGCCCGGGCTGACCATCGCCAAGCTCGCGCCGAGAGGACACGTCGTTCTGACCGACCTTGCGGTCGAGATGCTCGACATCGCGATGCGACGAGCGAACGCGCAAGGGGTCACCAATGTCGAGACCAAGGTGTGCAGCGCCGACGACCTGCCGTTCGGTGACGCGACCTTCGACAGCATCTCCGTGCGGTTCGGATACATGTTCTTCCCCGACACCGCCAAAGCGACCGCCGAGTTCGCGCGCGTGCTCAAGCCCGGAGGACGCCTCTGCGCGTCGGTATGGGTCAAGCCCGAGGACAACCCGTGGACGACGATCGCCATGCAGGCCATCGCGACGGAGGCGGCCCTGGCGCCACCCGACCCGGACGCGCCAAGCATGTTCCGATGCGCCGCTCCCGGATATGTCAGTGCCCTGTACGAGGCCGCGGGGCTGCGCGACGTCGCCGAGTGGGACGTCGACGTCCAACTCGTGACGCGATCGCCCGAGCAGTACTGGGAGATGATCAGCGAGCACGTCTCGCTCGCAGCTGCGGCGCTTCAGCGGGTCGACGAACCGGCGCGGGAGCGGATCGCGAAAGCCGTCATCGCCAAGGTCAGCACCTACGAAGAAGACGGCAGGGTAAGGATTCCGGGTGTGGCCCGCTGCATCGCCGGCACGAAGTAGGGACGCCGCGAACCGGCTACTTGTTGACTGACATCAGCCCGTGGCCCGGCCAGGCTGTGGGTCAGAACCCGGTGGGGTAGCTCGCTAACCGGCCGCTGGCTTCAGGTCGAGCAAGATCAACGAACGCAGCCGGCGTTATCGAGTGCGCAAGGGCCAGCAGAATGGGGCCGTGATGATGGACCGATTGATTGGCTACTGCGGCAGCGCAGACGCGCCGGACTGGCCCGACCCCGCCAACCTTGTCGATGAGAGGTTGCCCCGCTGATGAGCGTCGATGGGTGGCCGAGCACCTCAGCACAAGACGCGTATGCCCTATGCCCACGCGGGTCCTTCCTTCTACTTCCTGTGGGGGGCAGTGAACGGGCCCGCCGAGGTCACCGATGGCTGGGAGTGTCATGCTGCCCTGGCTCGTAGGCGGGATTGTGTTGGTGGCCTTCAGCCTTTGGCAGACACCCGTACGATCTCGTCACGCATTGGAGTCGCGTCCCGAAACACCGAACGACTTCTTCGATGCTTGGTTCCCTGCATTCTGGGCAGCTCTCGCCGGTTTGTTCGGTCTATTGATCATCGTCGGCGCCGTACTGCGCAACATGTGACCGTGAGTCCGGCCGGATCTGCGCGATGTATCCGGTGCCTCGAAGCCGAGAGTCGGAGTCTGCTGAGCTGAGCTGAGCTGCGTGTTCGAGGAGACTGCACTGTTTTCGCGTTTCCCAAGTTGAGAGCCTCGCGCGACATCAGGGAGGACACGGGTTCGTCGTCGCTGGCGTCTGGAGCGGAAGCCAACACTTCTGCTGGCTGAAGGACCTGACACAGCTGCTCGTGCGCGGCCACAACCGGCTCGGCCGTCAGGGCGGTCGTCAGTGCCCCTACTCGCCTGGGCCGTTCGCCCTGTCAGTGCCAGTCGCTGATCTGCACGTCGCGCGGCGCCGGCGCGCCTTCACCGGTTTCCACCAGCGACTTCAGGCTCATCAGGAATGTCCCCCACTTCGTGCTGCAGTGGTGCATGAACTCCACCGGCTCTTTCCAACCCTGGTGCTTGAACAGCACGATCGTGTAGTCGCCGTCCTGGCGCAGGTTCCAGTCGATCGTCGTACCTACCCACTCCTCGGGGCCGTTGACGACCCGCCACGTCACCCGCTCGGGCGGGCGCAGCTCGACGACCTCCATGTCGAAGCCACCGACCGGAAAGCGGAACTCGAGGACGCCGCCGGCGGCGGACCTCCCCTTCGTGTCGTCGGTCCACCAGCCGGCGAGACCGTCGACGGTCGTCAGTGCGTCGTACACCTTCTCCGGGGTCGCGGTCTTGACCCCGATCCTGTGCAGAATGTCCACCATCTCGAACTCTCCCTGATGCGGTCAGGCTTGTTGTCAGTCGTGCTGGCTGCGCTGGATCGCCTCGGCGATCCGCTTGATTCGCCGCAGCCGGGCGTCCCATGTCGACCCGACCGAGGACAGCTGGGCCACGGCGCGGGCGAGCTGGGCGTCGTCCACGTGGTACCGCTTCTCCCGCCCGGCCGGCGTCGACCGGACGAGCCCGGCCCGGTCGAGGACGCCGAGGTGCTTGGCCACCGCCTGCCGGCTGACCGGCAGCCGCTGGCTCAGCGTGGTCGCGGTGCCGTTGCCGTCGACGAGCAGCAGGTCGAGCATGCGGCGTCGTGTGGGGTCCCCGATCGCAGCCCACAGGTCGTCGTCGACCTTGTCGGCGGCCGGCGTCCTCATCGCCGCAGCTGCAGGGTTGCGACGTACGGCGCGAGCCGCGGCAGGAAGAAGTCCCAGCCGGTGACGTGCTCGTTGTACTGCTGTTCGAGGACGGCGACCTCCCAGCCCATCTCCCGGAAGCCGGTCTCGGTCATCGTGAGCAGCGTCCCTTCGCCCGAAGGGGTCAGGTCGAAGGTGACCAGCAGCGAGTTGCCCTCCGCCGCGACCTCGTCGGCCGGGTGTGTCCAGCGGAACGAGAACGTCCGTGGTGGTCGCGCGTCCACGACGGTGAACGGCACCACTGTCCCGCCGGCGGCGCAGTCACCGAAGACCAACTCGCCCACCGACCCGGGCGTCGGGTCGTACCGGGCGTCGTCCGGCCACCACTGCTTGAGGTGGGTGGGGCTGCTTACCACCTCGAAGACGATCTCCGGCGACGCGTCGATGTAGATCTCGCGCTCGATGCTTCCGTACTCCATCCCAAACCTCCCGCAACCTTTGGTTGCGAGAGATGCTAGCCGCGAGACGAGACTCGCGCAACCATCGGTTGCGGGTCTGCACGGTCTGTGCCGCGTGTGGCAGATCGGGTCACCAGCCTGACCTGACCTCGGTCGCCGCTGCCAGGCATCACGTGCGACCACGCCGCCGAGGCGGCGGACGAGCCGGCCTGTAAGCCGGGTTCTGTCGTGCGCCGAGGCGCACGGGCGGCCATCCATCTCGGGCTGCCGTTGCCGACAGCCTCCAGCGGCCTACCCGGGAGCTCGGGCGGGCCGCCCTCGAACGCTCCCTGTCT
>DASVBJ010000276.1:0-8096 GCA_036375895.1 Actinomycetes bacterium
CCATCCCAACGAGGTGCACGCGGTCGCGGACGACGCGTGGGACGCGATCGCGGCGTTGGCGAAGGAGCCGAAGGTCGTCGCCGTCGGTGAGACCGGGCTCGACCACTTCCGCACCGGTGAGGACGGATGGCGGCGACAGGAGGAGTCGTTCCGGCGACACATCGCGATCGCGAAGGAGACCGGTAAGGCGCTCGTCATCCACGACCGCGACGCGCACGACGACGTGCTGCGCGTGCTCGAGGACGCCGGGCCGCCGGAGCGCGTCGTCTTCCACTGCTTCTCCGGTGACGCCGCCATGGCCCGGCACTGCGCGGAGCGGGGATGGTGGCTGTCCTTCGCGGGGACGGTGACCTTCAAGAACGCCCAGGGCCTGCGGGACGCGCTGGTCGACACGCCGCTCGACCGGGTGCTCGTGGAGACCGACGCGCCGTACCTCGCACCGGTGCCCTACCGGGGCCGGCCCAACGCGTCGTACCTCATCCCGGTGACCCTGCGCGCGATGGCCGAGGTCAAGGCGGTGGCGGTCGACGACCTCGCTGCGGCGGTGGCCCGGAACACGGAGCAGGCCTTCGGCCGCTGGTGACGGTGCGCGCCTGGTCGGACACCCCATGCGTCCGTTCGGGGTGGGCGGTTTGACCTAGACCTGGTGGGATCGTTACCGTCCGGGGGTTGTCTCCCGGGACGCCGTCCCGGGGGCCACGACCGCCGGGATCGGGTAGTCCCGGCAGCGACTCGGGGCGCCCGGACGGGCGTGTGGCTCTCTGTCCGGTGCGCCCTCTGTGCTGCCGACCCGTGCCCGGGACCGACGAGGTCTGGAGCGCCGTGCGCCGGAGTCTCCTCGCGCTGGTTGTGCAGGCGTTCGTCGTGACGTGCCTCGTGGCCGGCACGACAGCCTTCGTGACGTTCGACAAGACCGTGACCCTGTCGGTCGACGGCGAGCGCCACGAGATCCGCAGCTTCGCCAGGACCGTGGGCGACGTCCTCGACAGCGAGGGCATCACGGTCGGCATCCACGACCTCGTCTCACCGCTGCCCGGCCGCCGGCTCGAGAGCGGCGACAAGATCGTCGTGCGGTACGGCCGGCCCGTCGAGCTGACCGTCGACGGGCAGACGCGAACGGTGTGGACGACCGCGCGCAAGGTCGACGAGGCACTCATGATGTTCGGCATCCGCGCCGACGGTGCCTACCTCTCCGCGTCCCGCTCGACCCGCATCAACCGCAGCGGCATGAACCTCTACGTGCGGCTGCCCCACGACCTGACCATCCTCGCCGACGGCAAGCGGCACGAGCTCACCACGACCGCGTTGACGGTCCGCGAGGCGCTCGCCGAGGCCAAGGTCACGGTGCGCGCGCACGACCGCGTCTCCGCCGGCCTCGCGTCCTACCCGATGGACGAGCAGGTCATCGCCGTGACGCGGGTCGACGGCAAGAAGGTCGTCGAGGAGAAGGCCGTGCCCTTCAAGACCGTCACCAAGAAGTCGGCCGCGCTGTACAAGGGCGTCACGAAGGTCGAGACCCGGGGCAAGGTCGGCGTGCGGGTGCGGACGTTCTCCGAGACCTACGTCAACGGCAAGCTCTCGAGCCGCAAGCTGGTGAGCGACAAGCTGACCGTCAAGCCGGTGACCGAGGTCGTGCTGGTGGGCACCAAGCCCAAGCCGGAGAACAGCCCCTCCGCCGACGGGCTCAACTGGGCGGCGCTCGCCGACTGCGAGTCGGGCGGCAACCCCGACGCCTACAACCCGTCGGGTCCGTACTACGGCCTCTACCAGTTCAGCGAGAGCACGTGGCACTCGGTGGGCGGCTCGGGCGTCCCGACGGACTACGGCTCAGCGGAGCAGACCTACCGCGCCCAGCTCCTGTACAAGCGCAGCGGCGCCGGGCAGTGGCCGGTGTGCGGCAAGTACCTGTTCACGTGACCGGGCGCGCTTGACCGAGCCACCCGCCGGCAGCGACTCGCCCGGGGTCCTGCTCGGGCCGGCCGACGTGCGTGAGCTCGCCGCCCGGCTCGGCATCCGCCCGACCAAGCAGCTCGGGCAGAACTTCGTCGTCGACGCCAACACGGTGCGGCGCATCGTGCGCACCGCCGGGCTCGCGCCCGACGACGTCGTGGTCGAGGTCGGTCCCGGCCTGGGGTCGCTGACGCTAGGGCTGCTCGAGGTCTGCTCGCGCGTGGTGGCCGTGGAGCTCGACGCGGTGCTCGCGGGGGCGCTCGCCCCCACGGTGGCGGCCCGCGCCCCGGCGTACGCCTCCCGGCTCGAGGTCGTGCACGCGGACGCCGCACGGGTGCAGAGCCTGCCCGGCCCGCCGCCCACCGCGCTCGTCGCCAACCTGCCGTACAACGTCGCCGTGCCGGTCCTGCTGCACCTGCTCGACCGGTTCCCGTCGCTGGGCAAGGGGCTGGTGATGGTGCAGGCCGAGGTGGCCGAGCGGCTGGCCGCCGCCCCCGGTTCGAGGATCTACGGGGTGCCGTCGGTGAAGGCCGCCTGGTACGCCGAGGTGCGCCGCGCGGGCACCGTCGGGCGCACCGTGTTCTGGCCCGCACCCAACGTCGACTCGGGGCTGGTCGCACTGCGGCGCCGTGAGCCGCCGCCGACGACCGCGACCCGCGAGCAGGTCTTCGCGCTGGTGGACGCGGCCTTCGCCCAGCGGCGCAAGACGTTGCGGGCGGCGCTGGCCGGTTGGGCCGGGTCGCCCGCGGCGGCCGAGACCGCGCTGCGCGCGGCCGGCATCGACCCGCGGGCTCGCGGCGAGGCGCTCGGCGTAGCCGAGTTCGCCCGCCTCGCCGAGCACCGGCCTGTCGGCGGCGCCCCGGCGGGCAGGCGGCCGGCGGACCTAGGGTGACCGGCATGGCGTCGGTGACCGCGCGGGCCCCCGCGAAGATCAACCTTCAGCTCGCCGTCGGCGCCGTCCGGGCCGACGGCTTCCACGAGCTGGCCACGGTCTTCCACGCCGTCTCGCTCTACGACGACGTCACGGTGACCGACGCCGACGAGCTGGTGGTGACCGTCGAGGCGGAGTCGGGCGTCACCGTCGACGACGTGCCCCAGGACTCGTCCAACCTCGCGGCGCGCGCGGCCCTGCTGCTGGCGGAGCACACCGGGGTCGAGCCGGACGTCCACGTGCACGTCACGAAGGGCATTCCGGTCGCCGGCGGCATGGCTGGCGGCAGCGCCGACGCCGCGGCCGCGCTCGTGGCCTGCGACGCCTTGTGGGGCACCGGGCTCAGCCGCCCCGAGCTGCACGAGCTCGCCGGGAGGCTCGGCAGCGACGTGCCGTTCGCCCTGATGGGCGGCACCGCCATCGGTCTCGGCCGCGGGGAGATGCTGACACCCGCGCTCGGGCGGGGACGCTTCGAGTGGGTGCTGGCGTTCGCCGACGACGGCCTGTCGACCCCGAAGGTCTACGCCGAGTGCGACCGGCTGCGGCACGGCCGGGTGCTGCCGGAGCCGCGGGTGTCCGACACGCTGATGGCGGCGCTTCGGTCCGGCGATGCGGCCAAGCTCGGCCGGGCCCTGCGCAACGACCTCCAGGCGGCGGCCTGCAGCCTGCGGCCGAGCCTGCACCAGACGCTGGCGATCGGGGAGGAGTACGGCGCGCTGGGCGCGCTCGTGTCCGGCAGCGGCCCGACGGTCGCCTTCCTGGCCCGTGACAGCGAGCACGCCCTCGACCTGGCCGTTGCGCTCACGACAAGCGCCGCCTGCCGCACCGTCAAGCGGGCGCACGGACCGGTCGCGGGAGTCCGGATCGTCGAGGGCGGTTGAGTGGCCCGCAACCTGGTCAACCTGGAGGGCGTCGAGAAGGGCTACGGCACCCGCACGCTGCTCGACGGGGTCTCGCTCGGGGTCGCCGAGGGCGAGCGTGTCGGCGTCGTCGGGCGCAACGGCGACGGCAAGTCGACGTTGCTGCGCCTGCTGGTGGCGGCCGAGCCGCCGGACAGCGGCCGGGTGACCCACGCCAGCGGGCTGCGGGTGGGCACGGTCGGCCAGCGGGACGACCTCGACCCGACAGCCACCGTGCGCGACCTCGTGGTCGGCGGCGGGCCGGCGCACCACTGGGCCGCCGAGGCCCGGGTGCGCGAGGTGCTGGCCGGCTTGTTCGGTGACCGCGCGTCCCTCGACGACATGCTCGACCGCCCGGTCGGCCCGCTCTCGGGCGGCGAGCGTCGCCGGGTCGCGCTGGCGCGGGCCCTTGTCGGCGCGCACGACCTGCTGGTCCTCGACGAGCCGACCAACCACCTGGACGTGGAGGGCATCGACTGGCTCGCCCGGCACCTGGCGGCCCGGCGGGAGGCGCTCGTGGTCGTGACGCACGACCGGTGGTTCCTCGACGCGGTGTGCACGAGCACCTGGGAGGTCGAGGGGGGCCGGGTGCGCGCCTACGAGGGCGGCTACTCGGCGTACGTCCTGGCCCGGGCCGAGCGGGCCCGCGTCCAGGCGGCCACCGACGCGCGCCGGGCCAACCTGCTCCGCAAGGAGCTGGCCTGGCTCCGGCGCGGGCCGCCCGCCCGGACCAGCAAGCCGCGCTTCCGCATCGACGCGGCCAACGCGCTGATCGCGGAGGAGCCGCCGGCGCGCGACCGGGTCGAGCTGCTGCGGTTCGCGAGCGCCCGGCTCGGCAAGTCGGTCTACGACGTGCACGACGCGACGCTCGAGGTCGGCAGCAGGGTGCTGCTCGACCACCTGACGTGGCAGCTGGGGCCCGGTGACCGGGTCGGTGTCGCCGGTGTCAACGGCTCGGGCAAGACCTCGCTGCTGAGGCTGCTCCTGGGGTCGCTGCCCCCGGCGCGGGGCAGCGTCGCGCGCGGCGTGACGGTCCGCCCGGCGTACCTCTCCCAGGAGGTCGGCGAGCTCGACCCGTCGCTCCGGGTGCTCGAGGCGGTCGAGGCGGTGCGCCGCGTGGTGGACCTGGGCAAGGGGCGGCAGCTGACGGCCTCGCAGCTGTGCGAGCGGTTCGGTTTCGCCGGCGACCGCCAGTGGACCCCCGTCGCCGACCTCTCGGGAGGCGAACGGCGCCGGCTGCAGCTGCTGCGGCTGCTGATGGACGAGCCCAACGTGCTGCTGCTCGACGAGCCGACCAACGACCTCGACATCGACACGCTGACCGCGCTGGAGGACCTGCTCGACGGCTGGCCGGGGACGCTGCTCGTCGTGTCGCACGACCGGTACTTCCTCGAGCGGGTCTGCGACCGCATGGTCGCGCTGCTCGGCGACGGGTCGCTGCGGGACCTGCCGGGGGGCGTGGACGAGTACCTCAGGCTGCGCCGGGAGCGGGCGGCGGCGCAGGGCGTCGCGGGCTCGGCCGCGGGCGGCGTGGCCACGGGTGGCGCGGCCGCGGGTGGCGCGGCCGCCGGCCCGTCGGACGCGGCGGCGGCCCGGGCCGCGCGCAAGGAGCTCGCCCGCGTCGACCGGTCGCTGGACAAGCTGCGTGACCGCGAGGCCCGGCTGCACGAGCAGATGGCCGCGGCGGCCACCGACCACGAGCGCATCCTCGAGCTGGACGCCTCGCTGCGCGCCCTGCTGGCCGAGCGTGAGGCGCTGGAGGAGCGGTGGCTCGACCTCGCGGAACGAGCCGACTGACGGTCCGGGAGCGGATACCCTCGCGCACATGTCCGTCGAGCTGGAGTGGGGGCCGATCGGCGCCAAGGTCCTCGCCGAGCAGTGCGACGTCATCGTGGTGGTCGACGTGCTGTCCTTCTCGACCTCGGTGACGGTGGCGGTCGAGCGCGGCGTGAAGGTGTGGCCGCACACCGGCGGGGAGAACGCCGTGGAGCTGGCCCGCCAGATCGGCGCCGTGCTGGCCGGGAGCCGCTCGTCGCACGAGGGGCCGACGCTGTCGCCGGCCAGCCTGCTCGACCTCGGACCGGACACCCGACTCGTGCTGCCCTCGCCGAACGGCTCGTCGATCGCGCACGCCGCGGTCAACAGCGGTCGTCCGCTGGTCGCGGGCTGCCTGCGCAACGCGGCGGCGGTGGCCCGCCACATCCGCGGCTACGGTCGCATCGGGCTGGTGCCGGCCGGCGAGCGCTGGCCCGACGGCTCGCTCCGGCCGGCCTACGAGGACCTGGTGGGAGCCGGCGCGGTCGTCGACCGCTTGCTCGGGCAGGACCCCGGTGTGCAGCTCGCGCCGGAGGCCGAGGCGGCCGTCGCGTCGTTCCGCGCGTTGCGTCCGCTCGAGCAGTGCACGTCGGGCCGGGAGCTGGTCGGCAAGGGCTTCCTCGACGACGTGTGCGTGGCGGGCGCGGTCGACGCGTCGAGCACGGTGCCGGTCCTCGTCGACGGCCGCTTCGTCCCGGCCTGACGGCGCCGGGCGGTTCCGCTCGCTCGCCGTCGCCCGCCGTCTTTGTGCCGCGGTCAGGCCTGGGACTCGAACGGCGTCACGAGCAGGCGCAGCAGCCCGGAAAGGCTGTCCTGCTGGCGCGGGGTGAGCGCCGAGAGGAGCTCCTTCTCGCGGGCCAGCAGGTCGGCGAGCGCTGCGTCGACCCGCTCCTTGCCGCGCGGCGTGAGCCGGACGTGCACGCCGCGGCGGTCGGCAGGGTCGGGCATGCGCTGCACGAGACCCCGCGACTCGAGCCGGTCGATCCGGTTGGTCATGGTGCCCGACGTGACGAGCGTCTGGGCCAGCAGCTGGCCGGGGGACAGCACGTAGGGGCGTCCGGCACGCCGCAGTGCCGCCAGGACGTCGAACTCCCAGACCTCGAGCTCGTGTCCTTCGAAGGCCGCCCGGCGGGCCCGGTCGAGGTGGCGCGAGAGCCGGGTGACCCTGGAGAGCACCTCGAGCGGCCGGACGTCGAGATCCGGTCGCTCCCTGGCCCACGCGGCGACCAGCCGGTCGACCTCGTCCTGCACGTCGGCACCCCCTCCGGTGCTGGGCAACTGCATTGTGGTCAAGAGTATCGATGACAAGTGTCTTGACATCAAGACAAGTACTTGCCAGGGTGTGCAGGTCTCTCGACGTCAAGAAAGGTGGGAGCTCGGGATGCGCTGGGATCCGGGGGAGTACCTGCGGTTCGCCGACGAGCGCGGGCGGCCGTTCCGGGACCTGCTGGCACGCGTCCCGGCCGACGACCCGTCGTACGTCGTTGACCTCGGCTGCGGGCCGGGCAACCTGACCCGCGAGCTCGCCAGCCGCTGGCCCGGTGCGCAGGTCGAGGGCGTGGACAGCTCGCCGGAGATGATCCAGCGGGCCCGGGCGGGATCTGGAGACGGAAGCGTGCACTTCGCGCTCGGCGATGTGCGCGACTGGACGCCCCCGCGGCCGGTCGACGTGCTCACCTGCAACGCGACGCTGCAGTGGGTGCCCGGTCACCTTGCCCTGATGCCGCGGCTCGTCGGGATGCTGGCGCCCGGGGGAAGCCTCGCCTTCCAGGTGCCGGGCAACTTCGGCGAGCCGACGCATGCCGAGCTGGCGGCCCTGAAGCGCTCGCCACGGTGGCGCGAGCGGCTCGCAGCCGAGCGGTTGGCGGAGCCGAGCTCGGAGGAGCCGGCGACGTACCTGCGGGCGCTGGTCGGGCTCGGCTGCCGGGTCGACGCGTGGGAGACGACCTACCTGCAGGTGCTGGCGGGTGACGACGCGGTTCTGGGGTGGATGCGTGGCACGGGCCTGCGGCCGGTGCTGTCCGTGCTGTCCGAGGACGAGCGGGTCGAGTTCGAGCAGGACTACGGCGCGCGGCTGCGCGCTGCCTACCCGAGGGAGCCTTTCGGCACCCTGCTGCCCTACCGGCGCATCTTCGTCGTCGCCACCCGAGTCCCTGAGGAGCCGTCATGATCGAGGCCGTCCACCACGTCCAGCTCGCCGCGCCGGTCGGCTCCGAGGACGTGCTGCGTCGCTTCTACGGCGACGCGCTCGGCATGACCGAGGTGCCCAAGCCGCCCGTGCTCGCCGCCCGGGGCGGGGCCTGGTTCCGTGCCGGCGGGGTCGAGCTGCACCTCGGCATCGAGGACGGCTTCCGCCCGGCCCGCAAGGCGCACCCGGGGCTGCTCGTCCGCGACCTCGACGCCCTCGCGGGCCGGCTCGCCGAGCACGGGGTCGAGGTCGAGTGGGACGACAACTTCCCGGGCTATCGCCGCTGCTACGTCAGCGACCCGCACGGCAACCG
>DASVBJ010000328.1:0-11891 GCA_036375895.1 Actinomycetes bacterium
CCGAGCATCTGGGTGCGTACGACGTGGGTCGCGAGGTCGCGGTCGCCGAGGCCGAACCACGCCGGCCCCACGCCGTACGCCGCGAGCTCCTCCTTGACGGTGAACGTCTCGCCGGCCCGGCCCCAGCCCTGCTCCTCGTGGATGCCGCCGCCGAGCGTGTACATCACGGTGTCGAGGTCGGGGCAGACCCGCAGCCCGAAGAGCGTGATGTCGTCGCCGGTGTTGCCGACGACGGTGATCCGGGCGGTCGGCTCGGCCTTCTTCAGCCCGCGCAGGAAGCGGGCGGCTCCGATGCCGCCGGCCGGAACGACGATGTGCATGGCGGAAGTGTCGCACCGGCCGTGCGGGGCCTAAGGGGGGCCCGTTTCGAGGGCGTAGGACACCTCGGCGCGACCGAGGGGACGGTCGCGCCGCGTCGAAGATTTCCTCGTACGTTCGGCTAAATATCACCATCCGGCTTGACGAGGGTAGAGCGACGCGCGTGTAATTCCAGCGTTGTCATTCATCGCACTAGCAGGTGCGGTGTCCCGGGTCGAGGAGGCGCGCCATGGGCGAGGTGTACCCGCTCATCGATGAGTCCGTCGAGGAGCTCGGCTGGCAGGAGCGCGCGCTGTGCGCCCAGACGGACCCGGAGGCCTTCTTCCCGGAGAAGGGCGGCTCCACGCGGGAGGCCAAGAAGGTCTGCCTGTCGTGCGAGGTGCGCGCCGAGTGCCTGGAGTACGCGCTGGCCAACGACGAGAGGTTCGGTATCTGGGGCGGCCTGTCGGAGCGGGAGCGCCGCCGGCTGAAGAAGAGTGCGGTCTGAGCGATCATCGGCTCACGTAGGGTAGGCACCGCCACGGCGTGACCGGGACCGTCCCTGTCCGCAGGGCACCACCCTCTCCCTCATGACATCTGCCCAGACGCCCGACAACCCCCAGCACACCGTCACCGCGGTGCTCGTAGTCCACGACGGCGAGCGCTGGCTGCCGCGTTCGCTCGCGGGACTTGCCGCACAGACGGTGCCGCCGGACCGGGTCGTGGCCGTCGACACCGGCTCCGAGGACGGCTCCGTGCCGGCCCTCGAGGCGGCCGTCGGCGCCGAGCACGTCCTGCGGGCGCCGCGGGACACCGGCTTCGGCGAGGCGGTCGGGCGCGGGCTGGCGCTGCTCGACGACGTGGCCGCCCCAGACGCTCCGCGACCGGACGGCGCCGTCGAGTGGGTGTGGCTCCTGCACGACGACGTCGAGGCCGACCCGCACGCCCTCGAGCACCTGCTGGCGTTCGTGGCCTCGGCGCCGTCCGTGGCGGTGGCCGGCCCGAAGATCACGGGCTGGAACGACCCGCGGCTGCTGCTCGAGGTGGGCCTCACCATCGCCAGGAGCGGGCGGCGGGAGACCGGCCTCGAGCGCCGGGAGCACGACCAGGGCCAGCACGACGGCATCCACGACGTGCTCGCGGTGAGCACCGCCGGGATGCTGGTCCGCCGGGACGTGTGGGACGCCCTCGGCGGTCTGGACCCCTCGCTCGCGCTGTTCCGCGACGACATCGACTTCGGCTGGCGAGCCAACCTCGCCGGTCACCGCGTGGTCTGCGTGACCGACGCGGTCGTCCACCACGCCGAGGCCGCCGCGCACGGCCGCCGGCACCTGGCGGCGACCGTCGACCGCCACCACCGGGTCGACCGCCGCAACGCGCTGTTCGTGCTGCTCGCCAACCTCCCACTGCTGGGCCTGCCGTGGGCCGGGGTGCGCCTCGGGGTCGGCTGCCTGGTGCGCAGCGTCGGCTACCTGGCCGGCAAGCTGCCGCGGCACGCGCTGGACGAGCTGGTGGCGCTCGCCTCGGTCCTCGGCCGACCCGACCGGGTCGCGCGCGCCCGGCTGGCGCGCCGGCGTACGCGGGTCCTGCCGGCCCGCTCGGCACGGCACCTGCTCGCCTCCCCGGCCGCGGGCGCCCGGCACGCGATGGAGTCGCTGGCCGCGCTGCTCGGCCCGGGCCTCGGGCCCTCGCCCATGGCCGGCCGGCACCGGGCGGTCGAGTCCGGGCCGGCGTCCGATGACGTCGAGGACCTGCCCTCGTGGGGGACCGGGCTGCTGCGCCGGACCGTGCGCCGCCCCGGCGTACTGCTCGGTCTCGCGCTGTCGGCCGTGACGCTGCTCGCGGTGCGCGGCCTGTTCGGTGAGGGGCGGCTGATGGGTGGCGCGCTCCTGCCCGCGCCCGGCTCCGCCGGCGACCTGTGGCACGCGTACACGACCGCCTGGCACCCCGTCGGGGTGGGCAGCGACACCCCGGCGCCGCCGTACCTGGCCGTGGTCGCCGGCCTCGGCACGCTGCTGCTGGGCCACGCCAGCCTGGCCGTCGACCTGTTGCTCCTCCTCGCCGTCCCGCTGTCGGGTCTCACGGCCTACCTCGCCGTGCGCAGCGTGGTGCGCTCCACGCCGGTGCGGCTGTGGGCCGCCGGCACCTACGCCGTGCTGCCCGCCCTCACCGGGTCGGTGGCCACCGGCCGGCTCGGCACGGCGGTGGTGTGCGTGCTGCTGCCGCTGGCCGCGCTCGCGCTGCTGCGTGCGGTCGGTGGCCGCGACCGGCCGGGCACCCTGCGTGCCGCGTGGGGGGCGGGCCTGCTGCTCGCGGTGATGTCCGCCTTCGCGCCGATGACCTACCTGCTCGCCGTCGGCCTGGCCGTCGTGGCGGCCGCGGCCACCGTGCGCAGCCGCGCGGGCGCCGTGCGGGTGCTCATGCCGCTGGCCGTGCCGCCGGTGCTGCTGCTGCCCTGGCTGCCGGCCCTCGCCGCCGACCCGCAGCTGCTCTTGCTCGAGGCGGGCTTCCCCGGCCCCGGCCTCTCCGACCCGGCGCTGTCGCCCTTCGCCGTGCTGCTGGCCCACCCGGGCGGCCCGGGCATGTACCCGCTGGTGTTCTCGGCGGGCCTGCTGCTCGCCGGGCTTGCCGCGCTGCTGCGGGCCGACCGGCGGCGGGTGATCGTCGCGGGCTGGGTCGCGGTGCTCGTCGGCGTCGCGGTCGGGGTGGTCGCGAGCCGGACCCGGGTGACGGCGCCGACGCTCGACACCGCGGTGCCGGCCTGGCCGGGCCCGGCCACCGTGCTCGTCGCCGCCGGGCTGCTGCTCGCCGCGGCGGTCGGCGCGGAGGGCGCCCGCGAGCGGATCGCCCGCAGCAGCTTCGGCTGGCGCCAGCCCGCCGCCGTCGTCGTGCTGGCCGCCGCGGTCGCCGGGCCGGTCCTGGCGGCCGGCTGGTGGGCGGTGCGCGGCGCCGACGACCCGGTGGAGCGACGCGACCCGGTCCTGCTGCCCGCCTTCGTCGCCGCCGAGGGGCAGCAGCCGGACCGGCCGCGCACGCTGGTGCTGCGGGCGCGGGGCGCTGACGCGCTCACCTACGCCTTGCTGGGCGCGGACGGGCCGCGGCTCGGCGACGCCGAGACCGCGCCGCCACGCGGCGAGCAGGCCGCGCTCGACGGCGTGGTCGCCGACCTGGCCTCCGGCCGCGGTGGCGACGCCGCGGCCCGGCTGCTGCCGTACGGCGTGCGGTTCGTGCTGGTGCGCCAGCCGGTGGGCGCTGGTCTCGAGTCGGCACTCGACGCCGTCCCGGGCCTGGTGCGCCTCAGCGACTCGGCCGGCGCCACCCTGTGGCGGGTCGGCTACGCCAGCGGTCGGGTGCGTCTCGTCGAGGAGGCGACGCGGGCGTCCTCGCCCGACGCGCTGACCCACGCGACCGTGCTGCCCGCCGGTCGGGTCGATGTCACCGCCGACGTCCCCCTCGGTGGGGCACACCGCCTGGTGACGCTCGCCGACCGGCGCGACGGCGGGTGGCGGGCCACCCTCGACGGCCGGCCGTTGACCGCGCGGACGTACGACGGGTGGGCGCAGGCCTTCGCGCTGCCGCATGCGGGCGGGCGCCTGGTCGTGCATCACGACGACGGCCACCGCGGTCTGCTGCTGTGGGTCCAGGGGATCGCCCTGGTCGTCGTCTTCCTGCTGGCCCTGCCCGGCGCCAAGGCCGAGGACGACGCCGACGAGGCCGCACCCGTGGGGCGGCGGGCGAAGGCGTCCCTCGAGCCCGCGCCCGCCGAGCGGGACGTGCCTGAGCTGCAGGGGAGCGAGCGGTGACCCGGCCGGCAGTCTCCGTGGTCGCGGTCTGCGGCCTGCTGGCCGTCGGTCTCGGCGCGGCCGCGGCGACCGGCCCGGAGGCCCCTCGCACCACCCGGTCCAGCGAGGTCCGTTCGGTGCCGGTGGCCAGGGCGACCGGTGTCTGCCCCGACCCGGCCACCAACACCAGCATGGTGAGCCGGGCCGGCGTGGCCACGCCCAGCGGCCTCGCGACGGGCGGCGGCACGGCCGGCTCCGGGTCGCTGGAGCTCGGGGACCTGGGGGGCAACGGCGCGCCGAGGGTGAGCCTGTCGAGCAGCCCGTCGTCCGCGGTCAAGCCGATCCCGCCCCACAGCGCGCCGTTGGTGGCGACGGCGTCGGGCTCGCTCGCACCCGGCTTCGCCGCCTCGATGGTCACCCGGGGTGTGTCGGGTGACCTGCGCGGCCTGTCCGGCACCTCGTGCGTGGCCCCCGGCACCGACTTCTGGTTCGTCGGCGCCGGCGCGGTGGTGGGCCAGCGCGGCCGCCTCTACCTCACCAACGCCGAGTCGGCCGCGGCCGTGGTCGACGTCACCCTCTTCGGCCCCGACGGGCCGATCGACACGCCGGCCGGCCGGGGCATCGCCGTCGCGGCCGGGGCGCAGGAGGTCCGGCTGCTCGACGCCCTGTCCCCGGACACCGCCTGGATCGCCGTGCACGTGCAGGTCCACCAGGGCAAGGTGGCGGCCGCGCTGCGCGACCAGCAGGTGGCCGGCCTCGAGCCGCGAGGCACCGACTGGGTCCCCGCCGCGGCCGCGCCGGCGCGGCACGTCGTCGTGCCGGGGGTCCCGGCGGGCGCCGGGGAGCGACGGCTGCAGGTGCTCGTCCCAGGCGACTCCGACGCGATCATCCGGCTGCGGCTGATCGGGCGGGACGGCTCCTTCGCGCCTGCGGGTCTCGACGTGCTGCAGGCCGAGGCCGGCTCCGTCACCGACGTGGACCTGGCGCCGTACGCCAAGGGGCAGGACGTCGCGGTCGACCTGACCTCCGACGTGCCCGTCGCCGCCGGGCTGCTCGCACGGGTGGGACCTGCGACCGGAGGCCCGGCCGAGCTCGCGTACACCGCCGGCACGCCCGCCCTGACCCCGGCCCAGCCGGGCGTCGCGGCCCTGGCGTGGTTCGGCAGCGCGACGCACAGCACCCTCGCCCTGGCCGCACCCGGGGCGGACGCCCAGGTCCGCGTCGTGCCGCTGCCACCCGCCACCGGACAACCGGTGGACGTACGTGTGCCGGCCGGGACGGCCACCGTCGTGGACCTCGCCACCGTCACGCGGGAGACCCTGTACGCCGTCGCGGTGGTGCCCGCCCCCGGCTCCGGTCCCGTCGTGGCCAGCCGGCAGATCAGTGAGGTGGCGCCCAGAGGTCCCCTCATCACGGTGGAGCCGGTGCAGCCGGGGCGCTTCGCCGTCCGGGTGCCCTCGGTGTCGGCCGACCTCTCGACCGGGCTCCGGCCGCGCCGCTGAGCCCGCCGGCTGACCGGCCTGGCTGACCGGCCTGGCTGCCCGCCCGGTCAGTCCCCGCTGCCCGAGCCGTAGTCGGGATCCACCGTCTCCGGCTCGATGCCCAGCAGCTCGGCGACCTGCTCGACCACCACGTCGTGGACCAGCGCGGCCCTCGCCCGCAGGCCGGTGGCGCGCGCCTCGACCGGGCGGCGGTAGACGACGATGCGCGCCGGCAGCCCGCGCGCGGCGGGCAGCGCCCGCCCGAGCCGCACCGGCAGCACGTCCTCGTGCGGCCCCGGCGGCGGCGGCACCTCCTCGACGGCCAGCTCGACCTCGCGCAGCTGGTCCGACCAGCGGCGCTCGAGCCGCTCCAGGGCGTCCAGGACGAGGTCGTCGAAGCGCTCGGAACGGCTCTGGGCCAGCGGCACGCCGGCCGGCACCAGGTCGCCGCGCAGCCCGCGGCCGTGGCGGTCGCGGTGACGGTGTCGCACCACGCGCCCGAGGCTAGCGGCTCCGCTGACGCCGAGACCGTGGTGCGCCTGCGGCGGCGCATCCGGGCGCGACGCGCCGGACCGTCCGGACATCCCGCGTCCCGGGCCCGCGGGTCGCTACCGTCTGCGCTCGTGAGCCCTGTTCGACGCTGCTCGCGGACCGCGTGCGGCCGCCCTGCCGTCGCCACGCTCACCTACGTGTACGCCGACTCCACCGCCGTGCTGGGGCCGCTCGCCACCTACGCCGAGCCGCACTGCTACGACCTCTGCGCCGCCCATTCCGAGCGCCTCACCGCCCCCCGCGGGTGGGACGTGCTGCGCCTCGCGCCGGACCCCGACACGCTCGGCCCGAGCAGCGATGACCTCGAGGCGCTCGCCAACGCGGTGCGCGAGGCTGCCCGGCCGACGCCGGAGCCGGCCGAGTCGGCGGCGGTCGAGGTCGGCCGGCGGGGACACCTGCGGGTCCTGCGTACCCCGGAGGCCTGAGCCTCGCCGGTGCGGGCCACGTCTCGACGTACGGCTGTCCGTTTTGGGACAGAAACGCCCTGATCTCAAGGATCCCCGGCCGGTTGTCGATGCAACGGTGTCATCCCGCGGGGCGCCCTCGGGCCGCTCTCGCGACCGCATCTTCATCATTTGCCATCACTCGTCATCGTCTTCCTCGGAGCACTCATGGCACGCACCGGCACGCCCGCACGTCCGCACACCCCGCTCGGCTCGCTGACCCAGCGCGGAGCCCGCTCCGGCGTCGCCTGCCAGGCCTGCGGGAGCGAGCGGGTCACGCAGATCTCGATGTGCCTCACCGACGGGTCGCCGGTCGAGTTCACGTCCTGCCACCGGTGCGAGCACCGCAGCTGGCGGGAGCAGGGCGAGCAGGGTGAGGCCCTGCCCGTCGACCGGGTCCTCGACCGGTCGCGCAAGGTCTGACCCGGCCACCGTCCGCGCCGGTCGGGGCGCGGCAGCCGGCGGGTAGGCTCCCCGCGTGCCCGACCTGTCTGCGATCGTGAAGGCCTACGACGTGCGCGGCGTCGTCCCCGACCAGCTCGACGAGGACGTCGCACGCGCGATCGGGTCTGCCTTCGTCGTGGTGACCGGTGCCGCCGGCGGCTCCGTCGTGGTGGGTCGCGACATGCGGCCGTCCTCCCCGTCTCTGGTGGCGGCCTTCGCGGAGGGCGCCACCTCGCAGGGCGCCGACGTGGTCGACATCGGCCTGGCGTCGACCGACCTGCTCTACTTCGCGAGCGGCCACCTCGACCTGCCGGGCGCGATGTTCACGGCCAGCCACAACCCGGCGAGGTACAACGGCATCAAGCTGTGCCGGGCCGGGGCCGCTCCCATCGGCGAGGACTCCGGCCTGGCCGAGATCCGCCAGCTCGCCGAGCAGGGGGTGCCCGCGTACGCCGGGCCGGCGGGCCGGGTCGAGCGCCGCGACCTGCTGGGCGCCTACGGCGCGCACCTGCGTTCTCTCGTCGACCTCAGCACCTCCCGCCGGCTGAAGGTCGTGGTCGACGCCGGCAACGGCATGGCCGGCCACACCGTGCCCTGCGTGCTCGCGGGCCTGCCGGTCGACCTGGTGCCGATGTACTTCGAGCTGGACGGCACGTTCCCCAACCACGAGGCCAACCCCCTGGACCCGGCCAACCTGGTGGACCTGCAGGCCAAGGTGCCCGAGGTCGGCGCCGACCTCGGCCTGGCCTTCGACGGCGACGCCGACCGCTGCTTCGTCGTCGACGAGCGCGGCGAGCCGGTCTCGCCCTCGGCCGTCACCGGGCTGGTCGCGGTCCGCGAGCTGGCGAAGGACCCGGGTGGCATCGTCATCCACAACCTGATCACCTCCCGGGCGGTGCCCGAGGTGGTCCGCGAGCACGGCGGCCGGCCGGTGCGCACGCGAGTGGGCCACTCGTTCATCAAGGCCGAGATGGCGCGGACCGGCGCGGTGTTCGGCGGCGAGCACTCCGCTCACTACTACTTCCGCGACTTCTGGCGAGCCGACACCGGGATGCTTGCGGCTCTGCACGTGCTGGCAGCGCTGGCCGAGCAGGAAGGGCCGCTGTCGCAGCTCGTGGCCGGGTTCGAGCGCTACGTCTCGTCCGGCGAGATCAACAGCGAGGTCGCCGACAGGGAGGCGGTCGTCGACCGGACCACCGCCGTACGGACGGCGTTCGCCGGGCGCTCCGGCGTCGAGCTCGACGAGCTCGACGGTCTCACGGTGAGCGCCGAGGGCTGGTGGTTCAACCTCCGCCCGTCCAACACCGAGCCGTTGCTGCGCCTCAATGTGGAGGCGGGCGATGCCCCGACCATGCACGCCGTGCGCGACGAGGTGCTCGCGCTGGTGCGAGAGGAGCTTTGAGTGCAGCTGGACCCGAAGTTGCTGGAGATCCTGGCCTGCCCGCAGTGCCACGCCCCCCTGCGCGTGGACGACGCCGCGCAGGAGCTGGTCTGCACGTCTGACGCCTGCGGACTGGCCTACCCGGTGCGCGACGACATCCCGGTGCTGCTCATCGACGAGGCGCGCAAGCCCGGCCCCCGGTGAGTCGTGTGATCGACGAGTCGGTGCTCGACGACGGTGCAGCCCTGGCGGCCGGCGACCCGGGCGAGATGCTCCGAGCGGTCGCGAGCGCCGGCGCCCAGGTCCGTGAGGCGGTGCTGCGCACCGGCGAGGCGGAGCTGGCAGGGGTCGTGGCCGACGGGCGGCCGCGCGCGGTGGTCGTGTCCGGGATGGGGGGCTCCGGGATCAGCGCCGACACCGTCGCCGCCGTCACCGGGCAGTCCTGCCCGGTGCCCGTGGTCCCGCACCGCGGCTACCGACTGCCGGGCTGGGTCGGCGGGCTCGACCTGGTCGTCGCCGTCTCCTGCTCCGGGCGCACCGAGGAGACCCTCGCCGTCGCCGACGAGGCGTTGCGGCGCGGTTGCCGGCTCGTCACCGTGTCCGCCGAGGGGTCCCCCCTGTCCCAGCGCGCGCAGGGTCAGCGGGCCGTGTCACTGAACGTCGATGCCGGAGGGCGGATGCCCCGGGCGAACTTCTGGGCGCTGTCCGTGCCCGTCCTGAGGCTCGCCGACGCCCTCGGCCTGACGTCGGTGCCGGTGGCCGTGCTCGAGGACCTGGCCGACGAGCTGGACCGGCTGAGCGTGGCGTGCGCGCCCGCGTCGGAGACCTACGCCAACCCGGCCAAGCAGCTCGCGCTCGAGCTGGCCGGATCCCTGCCGTGCCTGTGGGGGACGAGCGACCTGGCGGCCGTCGCGGCGTACCGGTTCGCCTGCCAGCTCGCGGAGAACGCCAAGTACCCCGCCCTGTACGGCGCGCTGCCCGAGGTGCACCACAACCAGGTCGTGGCGCTCGCCGGCGCCTTCGGCACGCGGGCGCCGGCGGACGAGGGCGACATCTTCCGCGACCGGATCGAGGCCGCGCCGGTGTGGCCTCGGCTGCGGCTCGTGCTCCTCCGCGACGCCGTCGAGGAGCCGCAGGTCGCGCGCCGGCGCGAGGCGACCTCGCCGCTCGCCGACGAGTGCGGGGTGCCCGTCAGCGAGCTCGCCGCCACCGGGGAGCACCCGGTGACCCGGCTGGCCGGCCTGATCGCGCCGGCGGACTTCGCGAGCGTCTACCTGGCCCTGCTGCAGGGTCTCGACCCGACCCCTATCGAACCCATCGTCCGGCTGAAGGAGCGCATCACCCGATGAGTGCTGGTGGCAGTAACCGGGCGATCGTGGCTGCCCTGTTGGCGAACATCGGCATCGCGGTCACGAAGTTCATCGCGTTCCTGCTGACGCGGTCGTCGTCGATGCTCGCCGAGTCGATCCACTCCGTCGCCGACTCCGGCAACCAGCTGCTCCTGCTCGTCGGGGGCAGGCGGGCCCGGCGGCCGGCGACGCCCGAGCACCCCTTCGGCTACGGCCGGGAGCGCTACGTCTACGCGTTCATCGTGTCCGTGGTGCTCTTCAGCGTCGGTGGGCTCTTCGCGCTCTACGAGGGGTGGCACAAGCTCCAGCACCCCGAGCCGATCGAGTCGTGGAAGTGGGTGCCGGTGACCGTGCTGGTCGTGGCCATCGCACTCGAGTCGTTCTCCTTCCGCACCGCCATCATCGAGTCCAACCACGTTCGGGGCGGGCAGTCGTGGCGGGAGTTCATCCGCCGGGCCAAGGCGCCGGAGCTGCCGGTCGTGCTGCTCGAGGACTTCGCCGCGCTGCTCGGGCTGGTGTTCGCCCTGTTCGGCGTCGGCCTGACGCTCGTCACCGACGACGGGGTCTGGGACGGGATCGGGACGGTCCTCATCGGGGTGCTGCTGGTGTCGGTCGCGGTCGTGCTCGCACTGGAGACCAAGAGCCTGCTCCTGGGGGAGAGCGCGACGCCCGAGGCGGTGCGGCGCATCGGGGCCGCGCTGGTGGCCGACCCCTCCGTGCTGCGGGTCATCCACATGAAGACGCTGCACCTCGGGCCGGAGGAGCTCCTCGTCGCCGCCAAGATCGCGGTGCCCCACGACGCCACCGCGGCGGAGGTGGCCCGGGCGATCGACGCCGCGGAGGAGAGGGTGCGCGACGCCGAGCCGACCGCACGGGTCATCTACCTGGAGCCGGACATCTACTCCGAGCGCGCGGACCGGGCCCCGGTCGCATGATCGGCGGCGACCGAGTAACCTGCTGGACGGAGTCTGCGGCGTCGTAGATGGGGCCAGAGGGCCGCGCCGGGCAGCGCTCCACCGCAGCGCCCAGTGCGCGCGGCTGCCCACATCCAGGGGTTCCCGTGATGGCGTGCGCCTCCGGAGCCCGATCGACGCAGGGAGTGACATGACCGCCACGACCGACTTCAAGGTCGCCGACCTCTCGTTGGCCGAGTTCGGCCGCAACGAGATCCGCCTCGCCGAGCACGAGATGCCCGGCCTCATGGCGCTGCGCGAGGAGTTCGCCGCCTCGCAGCCGCTCGCAGGGGCCCGCATCATGGGCTCGCTGCACATGACCGTGCAGACCGCCGTGCTCATCGAGACCCTGGTGGCGCTGGGCGCCGACGTGCGCTGGGTCTCGTGCAACATCTTCTCGACGCAGGACCACGCCGCGGCCGCGGTCGCGGTCGGGCCGAACGGCACCCCCGAGAACCCGCAGGGCGTCCCTGTGTTCGCCTGGAAGGGCGAGACCCTCGAGGAGTACTGGTGGTGCACCCAGCAGATCCTCATGTGGCCCGGTGACGAGAAGGCCAACATGATCCTCGACGACGGTGGCGACGCGACCATGCTCGTCCACCTCGGCGTCGAGGCCGAGAAGAAGGGCGAGGCGCCCGACCCGGCCACCGCCGCGAGCCACGAGCAGAAGGTCGTGTTCGACGTCCTGGTGAAGTCGCTCCAGGAGAGCGACGACCGCTGGACCCAGATCGCCGCCGACCTCCGCGGCGTCACCGAGGAGACCACCACCGGCGTCCACCGGCTCTACGACATGATGAAGGAGGGCTCCCTCCTCTTCCCGGCCATCAACGTCAACGACTCGGTCACCAAGTCCAAGTTCGACAACAAGTACGGCTGCCGCCACAGCCTCATCGACGGCATCAACCGCGGCACCGACACGCTGATCGGCGGCAAGGTCGCCGTCGTGGCCGGCTTCGGTGACGTCGGCAAGGGCTGCGCCGACTCGCTGCGCGGCCAGGGCGCCCGCGTCATCATCACCGAGATCGACCCCATCTGCGCGCTGCAGGCGGCGATGGAGGGCTACCAGGTCATCACGCTCGAGGACGCCCTGCCCTACGCCGACATCTTCGTCACCACGACCGGCAACAAGGACATCATCACTGCCGCGCACATGGCGCAGATGAAGCACCAGGCGATCGTGGGCAACATCGGCCACTTCGACAACGAGAT
>DASVBJ010000382.1:0-9971 GCA_036375895.1 Actinomycetes bacterium
TGCCATCAGACCGACACCGCCTCGGGGGCCTCAGCGGCCTTGTTCTTCGCCTCTTCCTCGCCCAGGGCCTTCGCCTTGAGCAGAGCAGCGGGGGCGACGTCCTCGACCGGGAGACCACGACGCGCGGCGACAGCCTCGGGCTGCTCGAGCATCTTCAGGGCCTCGACGGTGGCGTGGACGATGTTGATCTGGTTCGACGAGCCCAGCGACTTGCTGAGGACGTCGTGGATGCCGGCGCACTCGAGCACGGCGCGCACCGGACCACCGGCGATGACCCCGGTACCGGGGGCGGCCGGGCGCAGGAAGACCACACCGGCGGCCTTCTCACCCTGGACCGGGTGCGGGATCGTGCCCTGGATGCGGGGAACGCGGAAGAAGTTCTTCTTCGCCTCCTCGACACCCTTGGCGATCGCCGCGGGCACCTCCTTGGCCTTGCCGTAGCCGACACCGACGGTGCCGTCGCCGTCGCCGACGACGACCAGGGCGGTGAAGCTGAAGCGACGGCCGCCCTTGACGACCTTGGCCACTCGGTTGATGGCGACGACGCGCTCGACGAACGCGGTCTTCTCCGCCGCACCGGCGCCGTCGCGCCGGTCGCGCCGGTCGCGACGACCGCTGTCCGTGCCGCCGGCACCGCCACCGCGACGCTGGGGTCCAGGCATCAGATGTTCCTCATCTCGTTGCGATCGTGCAGTCTCGTCAGTTCGCTCGTGGTCACCTAGAGCTCCAGCCCGGCCTCGCGAGCGCCATCGGCGATCGCGGCGACACGTCCGTGGTAGCGGTTGCCACCGCGGTCGAAGACCACGGCCTGCACGCCGGCGTCCTTGGCGCGCTGGGCCACCAGCTCGCCGACCTTGCGGGCCTTGGCCCGCTTGTCGCCGTCGAGGGCACGCAGGTCGGCCTCCATCGTCGACGCGGAGGCCACCGTCCGGCCGGCGACGTCGTCGACGACCTGCACGAAGACGTGCCGGGTCGAGCGGCTGACGACGAGACGAGGCCTGGCCTGGGTGCCGCTGACCTTCTTGCGCACGCGCAGGTGCCGGCGGGCCCGAGCGGTGCTCTTGCCCTTGCCGATCTTGACGCCCACAGCCATGACTACTTACCAGCCTTTCCAGCCTTGCGGCGGATCTGCTCACCCTGGTAGCGCACGCCCTTGCCCTTGTACGGGTCGGGCTTGCGCAGCTTGCGGATGTTGGCGGCCACCTCGCCGACCTTCTGCTTGTCGACGCCGGACACCGTGAACCGGGTCGGGGTCTCCACGCCGAAGGTGATGCCGTCGGGCGGGACCACGACGACGGGGTGGCTGAACCCGAGCGAGAACTCGAGGTCGCTCCCCTTGGCCTGCACCCGGTAACCGGTGCCGACGATCTCCAGGGTCTTGGTGTAGCCGTCGGTGACGCCGATCACCATGTTGGCGACGAGAGTGCGCGACAGCCCGTGCAGCGCACGGTTCTGACGCTCGTCGTTGGGCCGGGCGACCTGCAGCGAGCCGTCCTCGGCTCGCGTGATCTCGATGGGGTCCGCGACGGTGTGCGTCAGGGTCCCCTTGGGGCCCTTCACGGTCACCTCGCGCCCGGTGATCTGGACATCGACACCCGTGGGAACGGGGATCGGGAGCCGTCCGATTCGCGACATGCTCTGCTCTCCCTTCCCTTACCAGACGTAGGCGAGGACTTCCCCGCCCACGCCCTTCTTGCCGGCCTGCCGGTCCGTCAGCAGACCGGACGACGTCGAGATGATGGCCACCCCGAGGCCGCCGAGCACCTTCGGCAGGTTGTTGGACTTCGCGTAGACCCGCAAGCCGGGCTTCGAGATGCGCTTGATGCCTGCGATCGAGCGCTCCCGGTTCGGACCGTACTTCAGCTCGAGCACCAGGGACTTGGCCACGTCGCCGGCCTCGGCCGGCTCCTCGACGCGCCAGCCGGCGATGTAGCCCTCCTGCTGGAGGATCTCGGCGACGTGCGTCTTGAGCTTGGAGTGCGGCATGGCCACGCTGTCGTGGTACGCCGTGTTCGCGTTGCGCAGACGGGTGAGCATGTCTGCGATCGGGTCGGTCATGGTCATGGCTTGGTGGCCGCTTTCTCGCCGGGGTTTCCCGAGCCCGGGACGGGCGCAGGACCTACGGCGTTCTTGTCGTTGCCTGTGGGTGGGTTACCAGCTGCTCTTGGTGATGCCGGGGAGCTCGCCCGCGTGGGCCATCTCCCGGAAGCACACGCGGCACAGCCCGAACTTGCGGTACACCGAGTGCGGTCGCCCGCACCGCTGGCACCGGGTGTAGCCGCGCACCTTGAACTTCGGCTTGCGCGCGGCCTTGTTGATCAGCGCCGTCTTGGCCACGGTCAGGCCTCCTTGAACGGGAAACCGAGGTTGCGCAGCAGCGCGCGGCCCTCGTCGTCGGTCTTGGCGGTCGTCACGACCGTGATGTCCATGCCGCGGACCCGGTCGATCTTGTCCTGGTCGATCTCGTGGAACATCGACTGCTCGTTGAGGCCGAACGTGTAGTTGCCGTTGCCGTCGAACTGGCGCGGCGACAGCCCGCGGAAGTCGCGGATCCGGGGCAGGGCCAGTGACAGCAGGCGGTCGAGGAACTCCCACATGCGGTCGCCCCGCAGCGTGACGTGCGCGCCGATCGGCATGCCCTCACGCAGCTTGAACTGGGCGATCGACTTGCGGGCCTTCGTCACCTGCGGCTTCTGGCCGGTCACCGTGGCCAGGTCGCGGATCGCGCCGTCGATCAGCTTCGAGTCCTTGGCCGCGTCGCCGACACCCATGTTGACCACGATCTTGGTCAGCCCTGGGACCTGCATGACGTTGGTGTAGCCGAACTCGTCGCGCAGCTTGTCCACGATCTCCTCGCGGTAGCGCTGCTTCAGCCGCGGCAGGGGCCGGGCGGTCTCGGTGGTGGCGCTCATCAGATGTCCTCACCGGTCCGCTTGGCGTAGCGGACCCGAACGGTCTTCTTCCGGCCGTCGCGGTCGACCTGCTCCTCGCGGTAGCCGACCCGGCTGCCGACCTTCTTGCCCTCGACCTCGACGAGCAGCATCACGTTGCTCACGTGGATCGGGGCCTCCTGGGTCACGATGCCGCCGGTCTTGGCCCCGCGGGCGGTCTGGCCGACCTTGGTGTGCTTCTTGATCCGGTTGACGCCCTCGACGAGGACCTTCTGGGTCTCGGGGTAGGCCTCGATGACCTTGCCGTCACGACCCTTGTCCTTGCCGCTGATGACGCGGACCCGGTCGCCCTTCTTGATCTTCATCGCCATGGTCAGAGCACCTCCGGGGCGAGCGAGATGATGCGCATGAACCGCTTGTCGCGCAGCTCACGCCCGACGGGACCGAAGATGCGCGTGCCGCGCGGGTCACCGCCGTCACGGATGATGACCGCGGCGTTCTCGTCGAAGCGGATGTAGGAGCCGTCCGGCCGGCGGCGCTCCTTGACAGTGCGCACGACGACGGCCTTGACGACGTCACCCTTCTTCACGGTGCCACCGGGGATGGCGTCCTTCACGGTCGCCACGATGACGTCGCCGATGCCGGCGTAGCGCCGCCCGGAGCCGCCGAGCACACGGATGCACAGCAGCTCCTTGGCACCCGTGTTGTCGGCGACACGCAGTCGCGACTCCTGCTGGATCACTTGATTCTCCTGATCGTCGCGTCGGTTCTCTTACGAGCCTGACGGAACGGATGGGGGGTCTTGAGGCTCTCGCCTACTTGGCCTTCTCGAGGACCTCGACGACCCGCCAGCGCTTGGTGGCGGACAGCGGCCGGGTCTCCATCAGGAGGACGCGGTCGCCGACGCCGCAGCTGTTCTGCTCGTCGTGGGCCTTGAGGTTGCTGGTGCGGCGGATGACCTTGCCGTACAGCGCGTGCTTGACCCGGTCCTCGACCTGGACGACGACAGTCTTGTCCATCTTGTCGCTGACGACGAGTCCCTCACGGGTCTTCCGGAAGCCCCGGCTGGTGTCGCTCATCTGGTCCTTCGTCTCACTCATGCGGAAGCACCGTCCGTGCCCTCGACGCCGCTGATGCCGAGCTCGCGCTCGCGCATGATCGTGTAGATCCGGGCGATGTCCTTGCGGACGGCCTTGAGCCGGCCGTGGCTTTCGAGCTGGCCCGTCGCCGCCTGGAAGCGGAGGTTGAACAGCTCCTCCTTGGCCTCCCGCAGCTTCGTCACGAGCTCGTCGTCCTCGAGGCCACGCAGCTCGATCGGCTTGGTACCGACGCCCATCAGAAGTCACCACCCTCGCGCCGGACGAACCGGCACTTCATCGGGAGCTTGTGCATGGCACGCCGCATCGCCTCGCGGGCGATCGGCTCCGGCACACCGGACAGCTCGAACATGACCCGGCCCGGCTTGACGTTCGCGATCCACCACTCGGGCGAGCCCTTGCCGGAGCCCATCCGGGTCTCGGCCGGCTTCTTCGTCAGCGGGCGGTCCGGGTAGATGTTGATCCAGACCTTTCCGCCACGGCGGATGTGACGGGTCATGGCGATACGGGCCGACTCGATCTGCCGGTTGGTCACGTAGGCCGGCTCGAGCGCCTGGATGCCGAAGTCACCGAAGGCGATCTTGGTGCCGCCCTTGGCCATGCCCGACCGGTCGGGGTGGTGCTGCTTGCGGTGCTTGACCTTGCGCGGGATCAGCATGGTCAGGCCTCCGTTCCGCTGGTCTGGGTGGCGCCCTCGGCCGCCGGGGCGGCTGCGGTCGCGTCGGTCACGGCGGGCTGCTCCTGCGTCGAGCTCGCCTCGGCAGCCCGGCCCTCCCGGCCACCCGGGCGGCGGGTCGAGCGCGCCGGACGGTTGCGCTGCGCCATGCGGGCCGCGGCCTGCTGGGCCTCGCGCTCCGCACGGTTGCCGGAGACGTCACCCTTGTAGATCCACACCTTGACGCCGATGCGGCCGAAGGTGGTGCGCGCCTCGTAGAAGCCGTAGTCGATGTTGGCCCGCAGCGTGTGCAGCGGCACCCGACCCTCACGGTAGAACTCCGAGCGCGACATCTCGGCACCGCCGAGACGGCCCGAGCACTGCACCCGGATGCCCTTCGCGCCGGCCTTCATCGTCGTCTGCATCGACTTGCGCATGGCGCGCCGGAACGACACACGGCTGGACAGCTGCTCGGCGACGCCCTGCGCCACGAGCTGGGCGTCCACCTCGGGGTTCTTCACCTCGAGGATGTTGAGCTGCACCTGCTTGCCGGTGAGCTTCTCGAGGTCGCCGCGGATGCGGTCAGCCTCGGCGCCCCGACGGCCGATGACGATGCCCGGTCGTGCGGTGTGGATGTCGACGCGGACCCGGTCACGGGTGCGCTCGATCTCCACCTTGGAGATGCCCGCGCGCTCCATGCCCTTGGTCATCATGCGTCGGATCGCCACGTCTTCCTTGACGTAGTCCTTGTAGAGCTTGTCGGCGTACCAGCGGCTCTTGAAGTCCGTGGTGATGCCGAGCCGGAACCCGTGCGGGTTGACCTTCTGGCCCACTAGCGGGTCCTCCTCTTCGACGACTTCGGTGCGGCGGTCGCGGCGTCCTCGGGACGCTGGCGGACCACCACGGTGATGTGACTCGTGCGCTTGCGGACGCGGTAGGCACGGCCCTGTGCACGGGGCCGGAACCGCTTCAGCGTCGGCCCCTCGTCGACGTACGCCTCGTGAACCACGAGGTCGTCGGCGTCGAGCCGCCGGCTCTCCTGCTCGGCCTTGTGCCGGGCGTTGGCCACGGCGCTGGCGAGCACCTTGTAGACCGGCTCGCTCGCGGCCTGCGGAGCGAACCGCAGGACGGCCAGGGCCTCGTCGGCCTGCATCCCGCGGATGAGGTCGACGACGCGGCGCGCCTTCATCGGGGTGACCCGCACGTAGCGCGCCTGGGCGCGCGCCGGGGCCGGTTCCATGACCACCTGCTCAGCCACGGCGGGACCTCCTGTCGTCCTTGACGTGGCCGCGGAAGGTGCGCGTCGGCGCGAACTCGCCGAGCTTGTGCCCGACCATCGCCTCGGTCACGAACACCGGCACGTGCTTGCGGCCGTCGTGGACCGCGATCGTGTGCCCGAGCATCGCCGGGACGATCATGGACCGCCGGGACCACGTCTTGATGACGTTCTTGGTGCCCTTGTCGTTCTGGGCGTCCACCTTCTTCATGAGGTGGTCGTCCACGAAGGGACCCTTCTTCAGGGAACGCGGCATGGTTCCAGATCTCCGATCAGCGCTTCTTGCCGGTCTTGCGGCGGCGGACGATCAACGCGTCGCTGTCCTTGTTGGCGCGGCGCGTACGGCCCTCGGGCTTGCCCTTGGGGTTCACCGGGTGGCGACCGCCGGAGGTCTTGCCCTCACCACCACCGTGCGGGTGGTCGACCGGGTTCATGGCGACACCACGGACGGTCGGACGCTTGCCCTTCCAGCGCATGCGACCGGCCTTGCCCCAGTTGATGTTCGACTGCTCGGCGTTGCCGACCTCGCCGACGGTGGCGCGGCACCGGACGTCGACGTTGCGGATCTCGCCGGACGGCATCCGCAGCTGGGCGTAGGGGCCGTCCTTGGCGACCAGCTGCACGCTGGAGCCGGCCGAGCGGGCGATCTTCGCACCACCGCCGGGGCGGAGCTCGATGGCGTGCACGACCGTGCCGACCGGGATGTTGCGCAGCGGCAGGTTGTTGCCCGGCTTGATGTCGGCGCCCGGCCCGTTCTCGATCCGGTCGCCCTGCTTGAGGCGGTTCGGCGCGATGATGTAGCGCTTCTCGCCGTCGGCGTAGTGCAGCAGCGCGATGCGGGCCGTGCGGTTGGGGTCGTACTCGATGTGCGCGACCTTGGCCGGCACGCCGTCCTTGTCGTGACGACGGAAGTCGATCAGACGGTAGGCACGCTTGTGGCCACCGCCCTGGTGACGGGTGGTGATGCGGCCGGCGTTGTTGCGGCCGCCCTTGCCGTGCAGCGGACGCACCAACGACTTCTCGGGCTGCGAGCGGGTGACCTCGACGAAGTCCGCGACGCTCGAGCCGCGACGTGCCGGGGTGGTCGGCTTGTACTTGCGGATGCCCATTAGCTGACCGGCCCTCCACTGTGCTTGTCGCTTCGGTGGGCCTGCGACGGCCCGGTGACGTTGCGATGGGTCATGACACCGGCCCACCGAAGATGTCGATCCGGTCGCCCTCGGCCACGGTCACGATCGCGCGCTTGGTGGCGTTGCGCCGGCCCCATCCGGTGCGGGTGCGCTTGCGCTTGCCCTCACGGTTGAGCGTGTTCACACCGTTGACCTTGACACCGAACACCTTCTCGACCGCGATCTTGATCTCGGTCTTGTTGGCGTCCTGGCGCACCAGGAACGTGTACTTGTTCTCGTCGAGAAGGCCGTAGCTCTTCTCCGAGACCACCGGCGCGAGCAGCACGTCGCGCGGGTCCTTGTAGATCGAGCTCACTGGTCCTCAGCCTCGCTCTCGGTCGCGACGGCCTTCGCCGAACGGCCCGTGGCCGGACCGGCGAGGAACTCGTCGAGGGCGCCGCGGGTGAAGACGACGTCGTCGGAGACGAGGACGTCGTAGGTGTTCAGCTGGTCCGGCACGAGCAGGTGCACCGTGTCGGCGTTGCGCAGGCTCTTCCAGGTGAGCTCGTCGGCGCGCTGCACGACGACCAGCACGTGGCGCCGCTGGGACAGGTTCGCGAGCGACGCGACCGCGGCCTTCGTCGACGGCACGTCGCCCTCGACCAGGCCGGAGACCACGTGCACGCGACCGTTGCGCGCCCGGTCGGAGAGCGCACCGCGCAGGGCGGCGGCCTTCATCTTCTTGGGCGTGCGCTGCGCGTAGCTGCGCGGGCTGGGGCCGTGGACGACACCGCCGCCGGCGAACTGCGGCGCGCGGGTCGAGCCCTGGCGGGCCCGGCCGGTGCCCTTCTGGCGGTAGGGCTTCCTGCCACCGCCACGGACCTCGCCGCGGGACTTGGTGTCGTGCGTGCCCTGCCGGGCCGCGGCGAGCTGGGCCACGACGACCTGGTGGATCAACGGCACGTTGACCTGGACGTCGAAGACCTCGCCGGGCAGCGTGACCGTGCCGGCCTTCTTGCCATCGGCGCCGATGACGTCGATCTCGCGGACCGTCGGCTCGTTGGTGATCGTCTCGCTGGTCACTTGTTAGCCCCCTTCGCCGCCGTGCGGACGAGGACGAGACCGCCCTTGGGGCCGGGAACGGCGCCCTTGATGAGCAGCAGCCCCTTCTCGGCGTCGACCGCGTGGACGGTGAGGTTCTGAGTCGTGGTCTTGACCGCGCCCATGCGACCGGCCATCCGCAGGCCCTTGAACACCCGGCCCGGGGTGGCGCAGCCGCCGATGGAGCCCGGCGAGCGGTGCTTGCGCTGGGTGCCGTGGCCGGCGCCGAGGCCCTTGAAGCCGTGGCGCTTCATCACACCTGCCGTGCCCTTGCCCTTGCTGTTGGCGACGATGTCGACCTGCTGGCCGGCCTCGAACGCCTCAGCGGTGATCTCCTGGCCCAGCGTGTACTCGCTGGCGTCGTCCGTGCGCAGCTCGACCAGGTGCCGGCGCGGCGTGACGCCCGCCTTGGCGAAGTGGCCGCTCTCGGGCTTGTTCACCTTGCGCGGGTCGATCGCACCGAAGGCCATCTGGACCGCGGCGTAGCCGTCGACGTCGGCGGCTCGGACCTGGGTGACGACGCACGGCCCGGCCTGAACGACGGTCACCGGCACGATGCGGTTGTTCTCGTCGAAGACCTGGGTCATGCCGAGCTTCTCGCCCAGCACGCCCTTCACGTTCTTGGTCATGGCTACGTCGTCCCTCAGAGCTTGATCTCGATGTCGACGCCCGCCGGCAGGTCGAGCCTCATGAGCGAGTCGACCGTCTTCGGCGTGGGGTCGATGATGTCGATGAGCCGCTTGTGCGTGCGCATCTCGAAGTGCTCGCGCGAGTCCTTGTACTTGTGCGGCGAACGGATCACGCAGTACACGTTCTTCTCGGTCGGCAGCGGCACCGGGCCGGCGACCTGCGCACCCGTACGCGTCACCGTGTCGACGATCTTGCGCGCCGACGAGTCGATGACCTCGTGGTCGTAGGCCTTGAGCCTGATGCGGATCTTCTGTCCCGCCATGGCTTCGCTTCGTTCCTTCTCGTTCGTACCGCTGCGGCAGGCCGCTCCGGATGCCCCGTGAGGCGGGTCCGGACGACCCGTTGGTCATGGCCCCTGTCCGACCCCCGAGGTCGGGCGTGTCGCGGCCCCGCGGGGAACACAGGTGGTCAGGGGCTCGTCGGGGTCTGGTCGCGACCCGGGTGCGCACGCTGCTCGCGACACTCCCGGGCGCACGGCGGGGACGGCCGGACCTGATGGGCCCCCTCTCGGGTGCCCTCCGCCCGGCCGTCCCGCCGAGCAACTCGCCTCAGTATGCCGCAGGTGGTGCGGCGAAGGCGAATCCGCGCGTGGTGCTGTACCTACTTGACGATCTTGGTGACCCGGCCGGCGCCCACGGTGCGCCCGCCCTCGCGGATGGCGAAGCGCAGGCCCTCCTCCATGGCGATCGGCTGGATCAGGTCGACCTTCATCTCGGTGTTGTCGCCGGGCATGACCATCTCGGTGCCCTCGGGGAGGGTCACCACGCCGGTGACGTCGGTGGTGCGGAAGTAGAACTGCGGGCGGTAGTTGTTGAAGAACGGCGTGTGCCGCCCGCCCTCGTCCTTGCTGAGGATGTAGACGTTCGCCTCGAACTCGGTGTGCGGGGTGTTGGTGCCCGGCTTGATGATGACCTGGCCGCGCTCCACGTCCTCGCGCTTGGTGCCGCGCAGCAGCAGGCCGGCGTTGTCGCCCGCCTGGCCCTGGTCGAGCAGCTTGCGGAACATCTCGACACCGTTGACGGTGGTCTTCGAGGACGTCGGGCGGATGCCGACGATCTCGATCTCTTCCGAGACCTTGACGACGCCGCGCTCGACGCGACCGGTGACGACGGTGCCACGACCGGTGATCGTGAAGACGTCCTCGACCGGCAT
>DASVBJ010000390.1:0-6360 GCA_036375895.1 Actinomycetes bacterium
GGGCTCTACGTGCCGGGCGGCCTGCTCGCCTACCCGTCGTCCGTGGTGATGAACGTCGTGCCGGCCCAGGTGGCCGGCGTTGGCTCGCTGGCGGTGGCCAGCCCGCCCCAGCGCGAGAACGACGGCCTCCCGCACCCGTCCGTGCTCGCGGCCTGCGCGCTGCTCGGCGTCGACGAGGTGCACGCAGTCGGCGGTGCCCAGGCGGTTGCGATGTTCGCCTACGGCACCGAGGACTGCCGGCCCGCCGACCTGGTGACGGGGCCGGGCAACGTCTACGTCGCCTCCGCCAAGCGGCTGCTGCGCGGGGTGGTCGGCATCGACTCGGAGGCCGGGCCGACCGAGATCGGCATCCTCGCCGACGACACCGCCGACCCGGCGTACGTCGCCGCGGACCTGGTGGCCCAGGCCGAGCACGACCCGAACGCGTCGTGCCTGCTGGTGACGCCCGACGCGGCGCTGCTCGACGCCGTCGACGCCGAGCTCGGGCGGCAGGTGCCGGTCACCCGCCACCGCGAGCGGGTCGAGACCGCCCTGACCGGTCAGTCCGCCTACGTGCTGGTCGACGACCTCGAGCAGGGCCTCGACGTCGTCGACGAGTGGGCGGCCGAGCACCTCGAGGTGATCACGCGCGACGCCCGGGCCTGGGCCGACCGGGTCAGCAACGCGGGCGCGGTCTTCGTCGGGCCGTACTCCCCGGTGTCGCTCGGCGACTACCTGGCCGGCTCCAACCACGTGCTGCCCACCGCCGGCACCGCCCGGCACACCGGCGGCCTGTCCGTGCAGTCGTTCCTCCGCAGCGTGCACGTCGTGGAGTACGGCCGGGACGCGCTCGCGGAGGTCGCGGACCACGTCGATGCGCTCGGGGGAGCCGAGGACCTCCTGGCCCACGTCGACGCGGTGCGGACCCGCGTGCCGCGCTCAGGAGGCCGGAGATCGAGGGCCTGTTGCGGGAGGACCTGCGCGGCCGCACGCCGTACGGCGCGCCGCAGCTCGACGTGCCGGTGCGGCTGAACACCAACGAGAACCCGTTCCCCCCGTCGGAGGCGCTGGTCGCCGACCTCACCGCGCGGGTCGGGCAGGCCGCCCGGCTGATGAACCGGTACCCGGACCGCGACGCGCTGGCGCTGCGCGCGGACCTGGGGACCTACCTGACCCGGTCGACCGGGCAGACGGTGGCGCCCGAGCAGGTGTGGGCGGCCAACGGCAGCAACGAGATCCTCCAGCAGCTGCTGCAGGCGTTCGGCGGCCCGGGCCGCACGGCGATGGCCTTCGAGCCCACGTACTCCATGCACCGGCTGATCTGTCAGGGCACCGGCACGACGTACCTGCCGATGCCCCGGCTGGCCGGGTTCCGGCTCGAGCCGGAGGCGACGGCGCTGGTCGTGCGCGAGCACGACCCGGACGTGGTGTTCCTGTGCTCGCCCAACAACCCCACCGGGACGGCGCTGGACCTCGAGGTGGTCGACGCGGTGCACGACGCCGCTCGGGGGGTGGTGATCGTCGACGAGGCGTACGCCGAGTTCTCGCACCGGCCGTCGGCGGTCGGCCTGCTGCCCGGCCGCGAGCGGCTGGTGGTGACCCGCACGATGTCGAAGGCGTTCGCGTTCGCGGCGGCCCGGCTGGGCTACCTGGCGGCGGACCCGGCGGTCGTCGAGGCCCTGCAGCTGGTGCGCCTGCCCTACCACCTGTCGCTGCTCTCGCAGGCCGCGGCGCAGGCGGCGCTCGCGCACGCCGACGAGCTGCTCGCCACCGTGGAGGCGGTGAAGCAGCAACGCGACCGCATCGTGGCCGAGCTGACCGCGATGGACCTCGAGGTGGTCGAGTCGGACGCCAACTTCGTGCTGTTCGGCGAGTTCGGCGACCAGAGGGCGACCTGGCAGGGGCTGCTGGACCGCGGCGTGCTCGTGCGCGACGTGGGGATCGACGGCTGGCTGCGGGTCACCGCCGGCACCGAGGCCGAGACGGCGGCGTTCCTGGACGCGCTGCGTCAGGGGATGAGCGAGGTCGCAGCGGGTGACGCCGTCATCGGCGAGGTCCGCCTGGGAGAGGAGTCCCGATGAGCCGCACCGCGACGGTGTCGCGCACCACGAAGGAGTCCGACGTCAGCGTCTCGCTCGACCTCGACGGGTCCGGGGTTGTCGAGGTCGACACCGGCGTGCCGTTCTACGACCACATGGTCTCCCAGCTGGGCAAGCACGGCGGCTTCGACCTGACGGTGCGGACCAGGGGCGACCTGGAGGTCGACGCCCACCACACCGTCGAGGACACCTCGATCGCGCTCGGCCAGGCCCTGCGCGAGGCGTTGGGTGACAAGGCGGGGATCCGGCGGTTCGGCGACGCGCTCGTGCCCCTCGACGAGACGTTGGTGCAGGCGGCGGTCGACCTGTCGGGACGGCCGTACGTCGTGCACGAGGAGCCGGAGATCGTCGAGCTGATCGGCACCTACGACACGACGCTGACCCGCCACATCTGGGAGTCGTTCACCGCGAGCGCCCAGATCTGCCTGCACGTGCGGGTGCTCGCCGGTCGCAACGCGCACCACGTGGTGGAGGCGCAGTTCAAGGCGGTCGCGCGGGCGCTGCGCGACGCGGTCGCCCTGGACCCTCGCGTGGCGGGCGTGCCGTCGACGAAGGGGACGCTCTGAGCAGGTCGGCCCGAGTTGCGGAGCTGGCGGCCCTTCAACGCCCCCGTCCTCCGCAGCTTTGCCGATGCGACCCGCCGTTCGCCCACCGAGCGCACATCCGACCCGAGTTGCGGAGTTGGCGGCCCTTCAACGCCCCCGTCCTCCGCAGCTTTGCCGGCTTCCGAGCTCCGCATCCTGCCCTCGGCCCCGCATCCCGTCCCTGACCTCCGCGTCCTGACCGCAGGCCCGACCTTCTGCACCATGTGCTCTGCCACAGACTTTGTGGCAGAGCACATGCTGGGAGAGGCGGGACCCCCTCCCGCTCGCTCTGCTCTGCCACAGACTTTGTGGCAGAGCACATGCTCTGGGGGGAGGGGTCCTGCCCGGGGCGGCCAGCTCCGCCTGGCGGTCCTACTCGCCCGGGCGTACAACCCGACCGGAGGTCCCACCCGCGCGCCGGGGCCTCAGCGGCCGGTCGTGGACGCCCCACCCCGGCGTGAGACTCCGGGCCGCCGCCCGCCCGCGCTGACGTAGCCTTCCCCTCGTGACCCTCCCGCGCGTCGTCGTCCTCGACTACGGCTCCGGAAACCTGCGGTCCGCGCAGCGCGCGCTGGTCCGGGCCGGCGCCGACGTGGCCGTGACCGACGACGTCGACGCGGCGCTGCAGTGCGACGGACTCGTCGTCCCCGGGGTCGGCGCGTTCGCGGCGTGCATGGCCGGGCTGAGGGCGGTGGGCGGCCCCGAGGTCATCGGCCGGCGGCTGGCCGGCGGCCGGCCGGTGCTGGGCATCTGCGTGGGGATGCAGGTCCTCTTCGAGGTCGGGCTCGAGCACGGCGAGCGCACCGAGGGGTGCGGTGAGTGGCCGGGCACCGTCGAGCAGCTGCAGCACGCCCCCGTCCTGCCGCACATGGGCTGGAACACCGTGCAGGTGCCGGAGGGCAGCGTGCTGTTCAAGGGCATCGAGCACGCGCGGTTCTACTTCGTCCACTCGTACGCCGTGCGGCGCTGGGAGCTGCCCTCATCCGACCGGCTGCGGGCGCCGGTCGTGACCTGGGCGGAGCACGGCGAGCCGTTCGTGGCCGCCGTCGAGAACGGGCCGCTGTCGGCCACGCAGTTCCACCCCGAGAAGTCCGGCGACGCCGGCGCGAGCCTGCTCGAGAGCTGGGTGCGGTCGCTGTGAGCCGGGAGCGTGCGCACCGGCGGGCCGAGCGCGACCGGCAGCGCCGGCAGGAGATTGCGGCCCGGGAGCGGACGCTCGCCCGCCGGGCCCGTCGCCGCGCCGCCCGCCAGGCGGTCGTCGCCAAGGTGCCGCGGCGCACCCGGTGGCGTCGCCAGCAGGGCATCCTGGCTCGCCGGCGGCGGGCCCAGAACAGCGTCATCCTCGGGCTGTTCCTCCTCTCGCAGATCCTGGTCTGGCTGGTCACCGGCGACCCCTGGCTGCGCGCGACGGCCGCCCTGGTCGCCGTCCTGTCCCTGCCCGTGCTCGTCACCCTCGCCCTCGACCGGAGGTCCTGACCCCGATGTCCACGCTCGTCCTGCTGCCCGCCGTCGACGTCGCCGACGGGCAGGCCGTGCGGCTGGTCCGCGGCGAGGCCGGCACGGAGACGTCGTACGGCGAGCCGCTCGCCGCCGCCCGGGCCTGGCAGGAGGCCGGCGCCGAGTGGGTGCACCTCGTGGACCTGGACGCGGCGTTCGGCCGCGGCGAGAACCGCCGCCTGCTCGCCGAGGTGGTCGGGCGCCTCGACATCAAGGTGGAGCTCTCCGGCGGCATCCGCGACGACGCGTCGCTGGAGGCCGCGCTCGCCACCGGCTGCGCCCGGGTCAACATCGGCACCGCCGCGCTCGAGGACCCCGACTGGTGCGCCAAGGCGATCGCGACGTACGGCGACCGGGTCGCGGTCGGCCTCGACGTCCGCGGCACCACGCTGGCGGCGCGGGGGTGGACCGAGGAGGGCGGCGAGCTGTACGACGTGCTCGCCCGCCTCGACCGCGACGGCTGCGCCCGCTACGTGGTCACCGACGTGGGCCGGGACGGCACGATGACCGGCCCGAACCTCGACCTGCTGCGGGGCGTGTGCGCGGCCACCGACCGGCCGGTCGTCGCCTCCGGCGGGGTGTCCAGCCTCGACGACCTCCGCGCGGTCGCGGGGCTCGTCGACCTCGGTGTGGAGGGGGCGATCGTGGGCAAGGCGCTGTACGCCGGGGCGTTCACGCTCGAGCAGGCCCTGGCGGCCGTCTCATGAGCCGGCGGGTCTCGTCCGGGACGCCGTGGGAGCCGGTCGTCGGCTACAGCCGGGCGGTCGCCGTCGGTGACCTGATCTGGGTCAGCGGCTGCACGTCGATCCACCAGGGCGAGCTGGTGCACGAGGGCGACGCCGCCGGCCAGACCCGCCAGGCGATCCGCAACATCGCCGCCGCGCTGGCCGCCCTCGACGCGTCGCTGGCCGACGTGGTCCGTACCCGGATCTTCGTCACCGACATCTCGCGGTGGGAGGAGGTCGGCCGCGCGCACGGCGAGGCCTTCGGCAACGTGCTGCCAGCCACGTCGATGGTCGAGGTGTCGGGGCTGATCGACCCGCGGATGCTCGTCGAGATCGAGGCCGAGGCCTACAAGACGGGAGCCGGCTGGTGACCCTCGCCGTGCGGGTGATCCCGTGCCTCGACGTGGACGCCGGACGGGTCGTCAAGGGCGTCAACTTCACCGACCTGCGCGACGCCGGCGACCCGGTGGAGATGGCCCGGGTCTACGACGCGGAGGGCGCCGACGAGCTGGTGTTCCTCGACATCACCGCCTCGAGCGGCGCGCGGGAGACGACGTACGACGTGGTGCGCCGCACCGCGGAGCAGGTGTTCATCCCGCTCACCGTGGGCGGCGGGGTGCGCAGCGTGGACGACGTCGACCGGCTGCTGCGGGCCGGCGCCGACAAGGTGGGCGTCAACACCGCGGCGGTCGCCCGGCCCGAGCTGGTGGCCGAGATCGCCCGGCGGTTCGGCAGCCAGGTGCTGGTGCTCTCCGTCGACGCCCGGCGGTGCCTGGCCGGGACGACGACGGCGTCGGGCTTCGAGGTGACGACCCATGGCGGTCGCCGCGGCACCGGCATCGACGCGGTCGAGTGGGCCGAGCGGTGCGCCGGGATGGGCGCCGGCGAGATCCTGCTCAACTCCATGGACGCCGACGGCACCCAGGGCGGCTACGACACGGAGATGATCCGGGCGGTGCGGGGGCGGGTGCGGGTGCCGGTGGTGGCCAGCGGGGGCGCCGGGACCCCGGAGCACTTCCCGGCGGCGGTCGAGGCGGGAGCCGACGCGGTCCTCGCCGCCAGCGTCTTCCACTTCGGCCAGCTGCGCATCGGTGAGGTGAAGAAGGCGCTGGCCGAGGCCGGCCACCCCGTCCGCTGAGCGGCGGGGTCAGACCCGCAGGGTGGCGCGGCGCAGCGCGTCGACGGCCTCGGCCGGACCGGACACCTCGACCCGCGCGTGGTCGCGCCGCCCGAACAGGTACAGCAGCAGCTCCTGCGGCTCCCCGGTCAGCACCGCGGCCGGCTCACCTGACCGCGCGACGAACGTCTCGCCGTCCGGCCGCGCGAGCACTACGCCGCACCCGACCCGCCGGAACGCCACGGGCCCGCGGGCCCGGACGACCCGCCACAGCGCGCCCTGCACCCGGGCCGGCAGGTCCCGCGGGGCCCAGCCCGGCTGCGCGCGACGGACGTCCTCGTGGTGGACGAAGTACTCGG
>DASVBJ010000391.1:0-3009 GCA_036375895.1 Actinomycetes bacterium
GCCAGGCCGACGAGCTGGGCATCGAGCTGTTCGACCTGGTGGTGGTCAACCTCTACCCGTTCCGGCAGACCGTGCGCTCGGGCGCCTCGTTCGACGAGTGCGTCGAGCAGATCGACATCGGTGGCCCGGCCATGGTCCGGGCCTCTGCCAAGAACCACCCGTCGGTGGCGGTGGTGGTCGACCCGTCGTCGTACGACGCCGTCATAGCCGCCGTGCAGGGCGGCGGCTTCACCCTGGAGCAGCGGCGGGCGCTGGCGGCGAAGGCCTTCCAGCACACGGCGTGGTACGACGTCGGCGTCGCCTCCTGGTTCGCGTCGGCCTACGCGCCCGACTCGGTCGCGTCGCAGGACGGCTGGCCGGACTGGCTGGGCTTCGTCGGCGAGCGGGCCGACGTGCTGCGCTACGGCGAGAACCCGCACCAGCGCGCCGCGCTCTACAGCAGCGGCGAGCACCGACCCGGCCTGGCTCGGGCCGAGCAGCTGCACGGCAAGGAGATGTCCTACAACAACTACGTCGACGCCGACGCGGCGCGGCGCGCGGCCTACGACCACCTTGACCCGTGCGTCGCGATCATCAAGCACGCCAACCCGTGCGGCATTGCCGTCGGGGCCGACGTCGGCGAGGCGCACCGCAAGGCGCACGCGTGCGACCCGGTCTCGGCCTTCGGTGGCGTGATCGCGACGAACCGGACCGTCACCCTCGCAATGGCCACCCAGGTCGCCGAGGTGTTCACCGAGGTGGTCGTCGCGCCCGACTACGAGCCGGCGGCGCTCGAGGTGCTGTCCGGCAAGAAGAACGTCCGGCTGCTGCGGGTGTCCGGCGGTCATCCTGGCGCCCGCGTCGAGATGCGCACGATCAGCGGCGGCATGCTCCTGCAGAGCGCCGACGACGTAGAGGCCGACGGGGACGACCCGGCCGGCTGGCGCCTGGTGGCCGGTGACCCCGCCGACGCGCCGACGCTGGCCGACCTGGAGTTCGCCTGGCGGGCCTGTCGCGCGGTGAAGTCCAACGCGATCCTGTTGGCGAGCGACCGCGCCACGGTGGGATTAGGGATGGGCCAGGTCAACCGGGTCGACTCGGCCCGGCTCGCGGTGTCCAGGGCGGGGGAGCGGGCCGCGGGGTCCGTCGCGGCGTCCGACGCCTTCTTCCCCTTCGCGGACGGGCTGCAGGTGCTGCTCGACGCCGGCGTGCGCGCGGTCGTGCAGCCGGGCGGCTCGATGCGCGACGAGGAGGTGGTGGCGGCGGCCCGCGCGGCCGGCGTCACGATGTACCTCACCGGCACCCGCCACTTCTTCCACTAGGCCTGGCCCACATGATCCTTTGGACGCCGACACACCAGTCTCACGGCGTGTCCGGTGCGCAAGAGTCCAAAGGATCATGAGAATGCGCGAGGACGAGGACCTGCGCGGCGTCGACTGGTACGGCGAGGTGCTGGCCGGCGAGCGGTTCGTCCGGTGCGACTTCGCCGACGCCGACCTGAGCGAGCTGGACACGACCGACTGTGTCTTCGAGGAGTGCGACTTCTCCGGCGCCCGGCTCAACGCCTCGACCCACGAGCGGACGGCGTTCCTGCGGTGCCGGTTCCGGCGTACCTCGTTCTTCGGCGCCGAGCTGCGCGGCTGCAAGCTCACCGGCTCGCGGTTCGAGGGGCCGTGCGAGCTGCGCCCGCTCACCGTCGACCGCGGCGACTGGTCCTACGTGAGCCTGCGCGGCCAGGAGCTCGAGGGAGCCGGTCTGCGCGGTGTCTCGCTCGCGGAGGCCGACCTCACCGACGCCGACCTGCGCAGGGCCGACCTGCGGGACGCCGACCTCTCTCACGTGATGCTGCACGGCACCCGCACCGCAGGCGCCGACCTGCGAGGCGCCACCCTCACCGGGGTCGACCTGCGCGTCCTGGAGATCACGAAGGTGCACCTCGACGTGCACCAGGCCGTGGCGTTCGCGACGGCGCACGGCGCGGTCGTCAGCTGGGACTGAGGTCGGCAGCGAGATGAGGCGCGTAGGTATGAAGACGCCGCGTTGATCTGCCGATGATCATGCCGATGCCGGCCTGATGGTGACTCCGATCGCGCTGCCAAGCACAGGGACGGTCGTGTCGTCGTGCGGGGGGAGACCACGTTGGACGTGATCAGCGACGAGCCAGCCGCGGAGCCCCGCCGAAGGCGCATCGCGGTCGGGCTCGCGCTGGTCTGTGCGCTGATACTGCTGGTCCCGTCCGGCGCGCGGGCGTGGCAACGGTGGGGGCCCGTCAGGATGCGCGCGGACCTCCGGCTGCTCACCGTCGACGACGCTGACCCGGGACGCGACGCTGCGCTGTCCGGCCTGTCCGACGACCTGCGCACCGTCCGCGGGCCGTGGCGCTGGCACGTACTGCGCGGGCGGGTCGAGCTGCCGGCCCGGCTCGAGCAGGGCGACGGCTGCCAGTGGCAGCTCGTTGTGGAGCATCCCCGATCCTGGACGTGGCAGGCGGCCGGGCGCGGCGTGACCGGTGGGTCATCCGGCGCGTACAACCTGGCGGTGGACGGGCGCGCCGGGCGTGCTCGAGGCGACACCGACGGCCGCGTGGAATCGGGGCTCGGCACCGCGCTGAGTGCGCGCAGCGGGCAGAGGACTCTGGTGTCCGCGTGGTCGGAGCCGATGGCCGTGGCGCCGACCCGGCCGGACATGGTGCGAGCCTGGCTGGTCGCCGGCTGCGACGACCATGCCCGGGCCGTCATGCGAGTCCCTGTTCGGTTCACGCCGGCCGCATGACCCCCGGCGCGGGCGACACATCGGGCGGGCTACCGCCGCGATCTCTGCGCGCGGATCAGCGGGCGGGTCGCGGGCGCGGCGTCATCGGCTCGGCGCTGAGGCGTCCAGCCGCTCGATCAGCCAGTCGCACCACTCCACGAGACGCTGCTCGTAGGCGATGCCCCAAGCGAGGGTCGCGTGCGCGGCAAAGACCGGTGAGCCAGGGTCGTCGACGGCAGGCCCCTCGTCGTCGAAGGCGACCAGCTCGGCGCGGTAGGC
>DASVBJ010000021.1:0-4038 GCA_036375895.1 Actinomycetes bacterium
GGCCGGAGAGAACGCGGCTGGACGATGCGCGGACGGCGGCCTGTCGGTCGCGCTGGTCGAGCGCGAGCTGGTCGGGGGCGAATGCTCCTACTGGGGGTGCGTGCCCAGCAAGACGCTCATCCGGCCCGGGGACGTGCTGGCAGCCGCGCGGCGGGTGCCTGGTGCGAGCGCCGCCGTGACCGGAAGCATCGACGTCGGCGCGGCGCTGGCCCAGCGCGACTACATGACCAGCAGCTGGTCCGACGACGGTCAGCTGCGGTGGCTGGAGAGCGAAGGCATCGACCTGCTCCGCGGCGCGGGCCGCCTCGACGGCGAACGCACCGTCGTCGTGACCTTCGAGGACGGCAGCGAGCGCCGGGTCGGCGCACGCAGGGCCGTCGTGCTCGCGACCGGCACCCGACCCGCGCTGCCGCCGGTGGAGGGTCTCGCCGAGGCACACCCCTGGGACAACCGCGACGCCACCGCGGTCAAGGACGTGCCCCGCCGCCTGCTGGTCCTCGGCGGCGGCGCCGTCGGCGTCGAGATGGCGCAGGCGATGCGCCGGCTCGGCAGTGAGCGGGTCACGGTCATCGAGGTAGCGCCGCGGCTGCTCGCCCGTGAGGAGCCCTTCGCCGGTGACGAGGTCAAGGCGGCGCTGGAGGACGAGGGCATCGAGGTGGTCGTCAACGCACGCATCACCCGGGTACGACGTGAGCAGCCGGACGGGCCGGTCGTCGTCGAGCTGGACGGTGTCGCGCCCCTCACCGGCGACGAGCTGCTCGTGGCCGCGGGCCGCCGGGTCGCCACCGACGAGCTGGGGCTGCCGAGCATCGGCCTGACGCCTGGACGCTTCATCGAGGTCGAGGACACCCTGCGGGCGGTCGGCGTCGACGGCGGCTGGCTCTACGCGGTCGGCGACTGCAACGGACGGGCGCCGTTGACGCACATGGGCAAGTACCAGGCCCGGATCGCCGGTGACGTCATCCTGGGCAAGGATGTCCGAGACCGGGCCAGCCGTGACGTCGTACCGAGGGTGACCTTCACCGACCCCCAGGTCTGCGCGGTCGGCCTGACCGAGGCAGAGGCCCGGGAGCGGGGGCTCGACGTCCGGGTCGTGGCCTACGGCACCGGTGACGTCGCCGGCGCGTACACACTCGGCAACGGCATCAAGGGCACCAGCCAGCTCGTCATCGACGAGTCCCGCCGGGTCGTGGTCGGTGCCACGTTCACCGGGCCCGGCATCCAGGAGCTGCTCCACTCGGCCACCGTCGCCATCGCCGGCGAGGTGCCCGTCGAGCGGCTGTGGCACGCCGTGCCGTCCTTCCCCACCGTCAGCGAGGTGTGGTTGCGCCTCCTGGAGTCCTACGGATTGTGAGGAACGCCGTGATGCCCGACGTGTCGTTCACCAACCTGCTCGTCATCAGCGTGATCGCGGTGCTGGCGCCCCTGCTCATCGGATACGCGCCGCGGCTGCGGATCCCATCAGTGGTCCTCGAGATCATCGCGGGTGTCATCGTCGGGCCGTCGCTGCTCGGCTGGGTCGAGGTCGACCTCCCGGTGCAGGTGCTGTCGGTGATCGGGCTGGCGTTCCTGCTCTTCCTGGCGGGGCTCGAGATCGACCTGCACCGGCTGCGAGGCCGAGTCCTGCGGGGGGCCCTGCTCGGCTACCTGATCACCGTCGGCATCGGCCTGCTCTTCGGCGGCCTGTTCGCCGGGCTCGACTGGGCGAAGTCGCCGTTGCTCGTCGCCATCACGTTGTCCGCGACCTCCCTCGGGCTGGTCGTCCCGGTGCTCAAGGACGCCGGTCAGGCCGACAGCGAAGTGGGTCAGACGACCATCGCCGCGGCGACCGTGGCCGACTTCGCGGCGATCGTGCTCCTCACGCTGTTCTTCTCGGCCTCGGGTGGGAGCACCGGCGGAAAGCTGCTCTCGCTGGCGATCTTCGTCGGGCTGGTCGTCGTGGTGGCCCTGGTGCTCAGCCGGGCGGGACGGTCGATGCACCTCGGCGACGTGCTCGTCCGGCTGCAGGACACCACGGCCGAGATCCGGGTGCGCTTCGCGGTCGTGCTGCTCGTGGCCTTCACTGCGCTGGCCGAGCGGTTCGGGCTGGAGACGATCCTCGGTGCATTCCTCGCCGGCGCCGTCGTCAGCCTGCTCGACCGTGACACCAGCACCCACCCGAACTTCCGGCTCAAGCTGGAGGCGATCGGCTACGGCTTCCTCGTGCCGGTGTTCTTCGTGACGAGCGGCGTGCGCCTGGACCTCAAGGGGCTGTTCGATGAGCCGACGGCCCTGTGGCGGGTCCCCGCCTTTCTGCTGGCCCTGCTCGTGATCCGCGGCGTCCCCGCCCTGCTGTTCGTGCGGTCGCTCGGGCATCGCTCGTCGGCCGCCGCGGCTCTGCTCCAGGCCACGTCGCTGCCGTTCATCGTCACCGCCGCGGCCATCGGCGTGGAGGTCGGCAAGCTCTCGTCGGTGACCGCCGCGGCCCTGGTGAGCGCCGGGCTGCTCTCCGTGCTGATCTTCCCCGCCGTCGCCCTGACGCTGCTGCGCGGCGAGCGGACGGTCGAGATCCCTGGCCAGCCAGCCCCCTCCCTGGCAGCGATCATGCACGTTCCGTCGCGACGGAACGTGCATGATCGCTGCCAGGGAGACGGGGTCAGGGGTCAGGGGTCAGGGCTTGCGGCCCAGGTAGACGACATCCGGGGCGCCGCGCGCGACCTCGGTCTCGAGGACCTGCACGTCGTCGAGCAAGCGCTGCAGCAGCGCCTCGTAGGCAGGGACGCGGTGCGCGCTCCAGACCGCGAGCACGCCGCCGGCGGTCAGCCGGGCCGTGACCGCGGCGGTGCCTGCCTCGTCGTACAGCGAGCGGTTGTCGGCGGTCACCGTCCAGTCCGGCCCGTTGTCGATGTCGAGACAGATCACGTCGTACGACGTGGTCGCGACCGCCAGGTACGAGGCGAGGTCGTCGACGACCACCTCGACCCGCGGGTCGGTGAGTCCGGCGCGTGAGAAGCGCTCGAGGTGCGTGGTGTGCCAGTCGACCAGCGGTCGCTCGATCTCGACGACGGTGATGCGCCGCAGCCGGTCGTCCGTCACCGCCTCGACGAGCGAGAAGCCGACACCGAGACCGCCGATCAGCAGGGAGCGCGGGGCCGGGTGCGCCTCGAGCGCGGCGCGCACGAGCAGCCGCTCGGAGCGACCGTCACGGGTGTCCATGAGGAAGGCGCCGTTGCTGATCAGCTCGTAGTCGCCGCCGGAACGGCGCAGGACCAGCTCGCCGCGCGGAGTCGTCACCCGCTCGACGACCGCCGGCTCGTCCATGGGTCACGACCGTAGTCGAACGTGATGTCCGCCGACCGGCTCCGGCAGGGCCCGAACGGTGCCACGATGGGCACATGGCCGACGACGTGACCACGACGCTGGCAGCCAAGCGCGCCGAGCTCGAGGCCGAGCTCGCCGGCCTGATGACGCCTGCCGGCGACTCCGGGGACATCACCTTCGGCAAGCGCGTCGGCGACGGCACCAGCATCGCGGTCGAGCGGCTCACCCACGTGGCGGCGCATGACCACCTGCAGCTGATGCTCGCCGACGTACGCCGGGCCGAGGCCAAGCTGGCGGCGGGCAGCTACGGCGTCTGTGACGTCTGCGGCTCGCCCATCGGCGACGAGCGACTCGACGCTCTGCCGTGGGCGACGCTGTGCATCAGCTGCGCCTCGCGGCGCTGACCGGCCGAGCACGACGGCGGGCCTTGGGCAGCTCGATGGTCGGCTCCGCCGCCGCCTGCCCGGCCGCCCAGGCTGCACGCGCCTCTGCCGTGGTCGGGTCGAAGTCGGCCTTGGTCCGGCGGAACAGGGCCTGCAGGTCCTCCCACAGCTGGCTGACCGACGGGCGCCCCCAGAACCAGTAGCCGCAGTAGACCTTGTCGATGACCAGCCCCGGCGCCAGCACCAGCGTGTGGGGAACCGTTGCGGCGTGGTGGGCGTCGGTGTACTCGTCGATCTCGAGGGTGCGCTGCACGACGAGGTCGGCGTCGGACAGGAAGGTCCACCACGCGCCGGT
>DASVBJ010000043.1:0-6369 GCA_036375895.1 Actinomycetes bacterium
GCGAGCCTGGTGACGGCGCTGACGATCGCGCTGTCCCTGGGTGAGTCGTGGATCTGGCTCACGAAGGACCGGTCGATCTTCAGCTGCTGGATCGGCAGCCCGGACAGGTGCGTGAGGGAGGAGTAGCCGGTGCCGAAGTCGTCGAGGGACAGCCGGACGCCCAGCTCACGCAGGTCGGCCAGCAGGCTCAGCGCCCGCTCGGCGTCGCTCAGGACGATGCTCTCGGTGATCTCAAGCGTGAGCAGCCGGCTCGGCAGGCCGTGCCGGCTCAGCGTGTCCCGGACCGCCGCGGGCAGCATCGGGTCGAGCAGCGACCGCGCCGAGAGGTTCACCGAGATGCCGACCTCGAAGCTGTCCCGGAGCCAGGCCGCGCACGCTGCCACGGCCCGGTCCAGCACCAGCTCGGTGAGCGGCACGATCAGCCCGTTGCGTTCGGCGAGCGGCAGGAAGACCCCGGGGCGCAGGGTGCCGCGCGTGGGGTGGTGCCAGCGGAGCAGGGCCTCCGCGGAGTAGACGGCGCCGGTCGTCAGGTCGACCACCGGCTCCACCTCGATGTCGATCTGGCCGGACCCCATCGCCTCCCGCAGCTCGCCCATGAGAGACAGCAGCGACGGGTCGTTGAGGTCGATGTCGGGCCGGTAGACCACCGCCCCCTCGGCGCCGTTCTTGGCGGCGTACATCGCGATGTCGGCCCGCTTGAGCAGGTCCGAGACGGTGACGCCGTGGTCGGGGGTCAGCGCGATGCCCGCCGATCCGGACAGGTGCAGGCGCTCGTCGCCCAGCAGGAAGGGCGCCTCCAGCGCGTCGAGAAGTGCCCGGGCCACCTCGCCGGGCCGGTCCGGTGAGGCCGGCCGGGTCAGCACGGCGAACTCGTCCCCGCCGAGCCGGGCCACGGTGACGTCGGGCGGGGCCGCCGCGGTGAACCGGGCGGCCACCTGCTGGATCAGCTCGTCGCCCACGTGGTGGCCGAGGGTGTCGTTGACGGCCTTGAAGCCGTTCAGGTCGATGATCATGATGGCGGCCGGCGCGCCGACGCTGCGGGCCTCTGCCAGCACGGCCTGCGCGTCCGCCGTCAGCTGCGCCCGGTTCGGCAGGCCGGTCAGGGCGTCGTGCAGGGCATCGTGGCGCAGGCGGCCGATCAACATCTCGTTGTGCAGGGCGACGGAGGCGTGGTTGGCCACCGTCTGCAGCAGCTGCAGGTCCGCGGCGGTGAAGCCACGCACCTCGCCGAGCCGGTCGTGCACGGCGAGGGCGCCGACGACCTGACCGTCGTAGCGCAGCGGCGCCACCAGCGCCTCGTCGGCCTGCCGCACCCGCAGGTAGCCGTGGTCGACCCCGCCGTCGCGCCGGAGCATCACCGCCTGGCCGTCACGGAGGGCCTCGCGGACGAGCCGGGCGGTGACCGCCGCGGTGCTGGCCGGCAGCGGGTCGACCCGGGACCCGTCGAAACGCCAGAGCGACGCGTCGTCGCCGGCGCCGAAGCGCAGCACCTCCGCGGTCTCGCCGCGCAGCAGGTCCCGCGCCTGGGCGAGCACCGACGGCAAGACGTCGTCGGACTCCGGCGCCACGTGCAGCTCGCGGGAGAAGCGGAACAGCCGCTCGAGGCTGTTGTGCCGCTCGGCGAGGGATGCGTAGGCGCGGTAGCCGAGCATGAGCACGGCGCCGGCAGCGAACAGGGGCACGGCGGACAGGGCGCCGAGCCGCAGGGTCAGCACCGGGACGAGGCCGAGCAGCGCGCTCGCGGCGGCGATGCCCACGCCCGTGACGACGCTGCGCAGGCCGGACAGCGGCGGCGCCCCGTCGTACCAGCGAATGATCAGGTTGAGGACGGCGAGGTCCACGGCCATCGCGGCTGCCGCGGCGAGCACCGCCCCGACCCACTCCCGCGACCCGTCGGCCGTGCTGCCGCCGCCGACCAGACGGAACACGCAGAGCGCCACGGTGGTGTCGGCGAAGACCAGCGAGATGTTGACGCCCGACTTCAGCAGGGTCTGCCGGCGGTGCAGCAGCATCACCAGGGCGGGCCCGACGACCCGCGCGACGAGGAGGTCCTCGGGGACGGCGTAGAAGAGCGCGAGCACCAGCGGGACCTCGCTGATGGAGATGCTCTCCGCCTCCCGGCCGACCTGGATGTGGAAGACCCACAGCTCGGTCGCCGCGAACATGAGGGCGAGCAGCCACCAGGGCAGCTGCAGGCCGGCCGGCGGGGCCGGCGGGTGCTGCTGGACCGCGGTCCACAGCACCGCTCCGACCGCCGCCAGCAGGGCGAGCAGCACGAGCACCCGCCGCGTCGGACGCGCCGTCCGCGCGGACGGGACGCCGCCGCTCACCAACTCCCCCGAGGCCCTCACAGTCTCCGCATCGGCCGGTGAGGCCTCCGGCATGAGGCCGATCCTCAGATCCAGGACGCGCCGGGCGTGCGCCCGACCTCGATGCAGGTCACGCCCGCCTCCTCGCTGGTCGCCATGTCAGTCCCCCCGCCGTTGGTCCAGAAGCCGCGCATGCCGGTCACCGCCAGCTCGCACTGGACCAGAGGGCGTTGGCCCAGGTCGCGCCGGCCCACGTCGCGTCCGCCCAGGTCGCACCGGTCCAGCCGGACCCGGCCCACGTAGCACCCGCCCACGTCGCACCCGCCCAGGTCGCGCCGGTCCAGGTCGCGCCGTCGGCCGGCGCACCCTGCCAGCCGCCTCCCGCCCAGGTCGCGCCGGCGTAGCTGCCGCCGGCCCAGGCCGCCGCCGAGGCCTCCGCGGCCGCAAGCGCCGCAGTGTCCGCCGCCCGGCCGAAGATGTCCTGCTCGCCGACCACCGCGACGCCGTTGTGGGACGCCGTGAACCGGCCGCGGGCCGCGGTGAGCGAGCCCCCGCCGGCGTAGACCTTGGCCGCGGCCACCGTCCTGCCGTTGACCGAGTAGGCCGCGGCGAGGTCGAGGGCGCCGGCGCCCTGGCCGTCGGTGCTCGTCCCGGCGATCGGCTTGGCCGAGCGGCGCAGGATGTCCTTGACCTGGTCGGGGTTCAGCCCCGGGCGCTGCGAGAGCAGCAGCGCGGCGCCACCTGACACGACGGCCGCCGACTGCGAGGTGCCGCTGCCGCGGAAGAAGCGGTCGCCCACCCACCCCGTCGCGCCGTAGGACGCGTCCACGAAGGACCCGGGTGCGCGCAGGCTGACCACGGAGACGCCCGGGGCGATCAGGTCCGGCGCCCGCAGCCCGAGCAGCTCGGCCCCCCGCTGCGAGAAGACCGGCACGCTGTCGTCGGAGCGGTCCGCGGTGCCGCGGGTGTCCTGCGCCCCGACGGCGAGCACGGCCGGGTCGTACGCCGGGTCGGAGAGCCCGAGCTTGGTGCCGTCGCCGTTGCCCGCCGAGACCACGACGACGACGCCGCGGTTCCACGCGACCTCCGCCGCGTGCGCCAGGGGGTCGAGCCGGTAGTCCTGGGCGGAGTCCGTGCCGAAGGACAGGTTCAGGACCCGGATGTTCAGGCCGGGGTCGTGGGCGTGCTGAACCACCCAGTCGATCGCGGCGATGACCTGCGACACGTCGGTCTGGCCGTGCGCGTCGGCCAGCTTGAGGCTGACGATCCGGGCCCCGGGCGCGATCCCGAGGAAGTGAGTGTTGTCCGAGGAGTACGTCGAGGGGCTGGTCCCGGCGTCGCGGCCGGCGATGATGCCGGCGAGGTGCGTCCCGTGGCCGAACGTGTCGAGGTGGGCCAGGCCCGGCAGCTGCGACTCGAACGAGAGGTCCGGGCCGAGCACGAGCTTGTTGCCGCTGGTGAGGCCCTCCACCGGCAGCACGCCCGAGTCGAGGAGGGCGACGTCGACGCCCTGCCCGCTGTACCCGTTGCGCCAGAAGGTGGTGGCCCCGGTCAGGGCGGCGATGTTCGTCAGGTCGCCCGGCTCAGCCGTCGGGCCGACGCCGGTGGACTCCAGCCGCACCCGCAGGTCCGGCGTGACGGCCAGCACACCCGGCACCTCGCGCAGCCGCTCGACCGCGCCGCCCGGCAGGTCGACGACCGCGGTGCCCAGAGCCGGCTGGGTGGAGACCACGTCGCCGCCGAGCCGCGTACTGGCCCGCCCGACGGCCGTGAGGGCCGCGGGCTCGGCACGCACGATCACCCTGGTGACGGGCGTCTCGGCGGTCGCGTCGACCCCGGAGACCACGGCACGCCCGGTCGTCGGCGACGCCAGGACGCCGCCGAGTGCGATCGCCGCAGCGGCGGCGAGGCGCCAGCGCTGCAAGCGCCCCAGTCGATGAGCCATCACAAGTCCCCCCGGTCGATCCGGTCACTCACGGTGGAGTCGTTACTGTGGCTTTACCTGTTACTGAATGTCATCCAACGAGCACGGATTGCACTCGAATGGGGTAACAGTCAGGCTTCCTGGCAGCCGAAGGGCGCCGACTGGGTCGGGGCGCCGCCGACCGGGTCGAGGCGCCGCCGACCGGCGGTGCGGGCTCCCCGTCAGCCGGCGCGGGCGGCCTCGTCCGGTCGCGGGACGGCGGTGCCCGCCTCCGCCGCCGGGGCGGCCGACGGGGTCGGGGCCGGCGGCGAGTCTTCCGCCGCGCTCTCGGCCGGCGCGGTGTCGCCGGCCGAGCGGGGGTCCCGGAAGTCCTTCATGCCCGGCACGAGCAGCAGCAGCAGGACGGGCACCACGGCGACGACTGCGGCGCTGGCGAGGACGGCCGCCTCGCCGAACCGGCCGGCCGCGGGGCCGACGAGCGCTAGCCCGATCGGCATGAGGGCGAACGAGCACAGCCAGTCGATCGACGTCACCCGCGCGAGCTGGTGTGCCGGGAACGCGCGTTGCAGCGCGCTGGTCCAGAACACGATGAACGGCTCCAGGCACAGGCCGGCCACGAAGTGGCAGGCGAAGATCCACCACGGCGCGAACGGCGTGAGCAACGACACGGGCACGAGCGCGTACGGGAGCAGACCCAGCACGCCGACCAAGCCCGGGTGCCGGGGACGGAGCCGCATCGCGGTCACCGCGCCGAGCACGCCGCCCAGGGAGAACAGCGACAGGGCGGTGCCGTAGACCGCGTCGCCGCCGAACTCGCGGCGCCCGATGACCGGCAGCAGGACGACGGCGGGCGCCACCGCGAGCATGAGCTGCAGCGCCGCCACGCCGAGCACGGCCGCCGCCCATCGATGCCGCCACACCTCGGCGAACCCCTCGCGAATGTCCGCGAGCACGGAGTGAGAGGCCGACGCCTCGTAGGCCGGCTCGCGCAGCCGCGCGAGGGTGAGCAGGCTGATGAGGAAGGTCGCGGCGTCCACGACGAACGCGGTGCGCACCCCGACGAGCGCCACCAGCCCAGCCCCGAGCCCAGGTCCCACGACCGCGGCGGTCCGCAGCGAGACCGAGGTCAGCGCGTTCGCCGCGGGACGCAGCTCCAGCGGCACCACGCCGGGGACGAGTGCGCCGTACGCCGGGCGGAAGAACGCCTCGCCACCACCCACGAGGAACACCATCGCCGCGAGTGCCCAGACCGGCGGCGAGGCGGGCAGCAGCGCCAGCACGACCACGGCGAGCAGTCGGAACGCGTCGGAGGCCATCATCACCGCGCGACGCGGGAGTCGGTCGGCCCAGACGCCGCCGAGCAGGACGAACAGCACCAGCGCCACCCAGCGCGCGGCGAGCACCAGGCCGACCGAGCCGGCGTCGTTGCCGGTGCTGTTCAGCACCGCGATGGTGACGGCGACCGGGAAGATCTGGTCGCCCACCGTGGAGACGGTCTGGCCCGCGAACAGCAGCCGGAAGTCGCGCAGCCCGAGGACACCTCGGCGGGCCGTCGCGGTGCCCGGGCTCACGGCTGCATCCCGAAGAGCGCGACCGTGACGCTCACGTGGTGAGCGCCGGCGGCGTGCGGCGGTCGGGCCGCCCGGTGCAGGTCAGCGACCGCGGACCGCACCCGGTCCACGGCCTCGGCCCAGTCGGCCGGCGCGACCCACAACTCGGCGTCCGCCGAGGTGCCGCGCGAATCGCCGTACTCGTCGTCGGCCAGGGCGGAACGTCGCACCAGCTCCTCCGCGAGTGCGCGCCACCACAGCTGGCGCCCCTCGGCGTCGGACTCCAGGGGGGCCGCGGTCTCGGGCACGTGCCGGTAGCGACGCTCGCGACCGCCCCGGTTCGACCGCTCCTCGGCGAGGTCGAGCAGCCCGGCAGCCACCAGCTGGCGGACGTGGTAGCTCGCGTTGGCGTGGCTGATGTCGAGCTCGCGCGCGACCTCGGCCGCCGACATCGGCGCGCCGGTGAGCAGCGAGAGGATGCGCAGCCGGACCGGGTGGGCCACCGCTCGCAGCGTGTCCGTCGAGACCCCCAAAGACATGTTGGGGAGTATGCCAGGCGTGGACGGGCCAGGCCACGGGTTTTCGT
>DASVBJ010000070.1:0-15580 GCA_036375895.1 Actinomycetes bacterium
CGCTTCCTCCACTCGACCGGACAGTTCCACAAGGGCGGTCCGCAGAACGGCGTCTTCCTCCAGGTGACCGGCGCGGTCTCCCGCGACGTGCCGGTGCCGGGCCGCCCCTACACGTTCGGCCGGCTGCAGCTCGCCCAGGCGCTCGGTGACCTGCGCGCCCTCGCCGGCCGCGGTCGGCCGGCGGTGCGGCTGCACCTGCGCGACCGCGCCACCGGCATCAAGCAGCTGCTCGCCGCCGCCGAGGGCAGCTCGTGACGGACCACCACCGCAACCCGCTGCGACGCGAGCAGGACCGGCGCCTGCCGCGGGTGGCCGGACCCTGCGGGCTGGTCATCTTCGGCGTCACGGGTGACCTGTCCCGCAAGAAGCTCATGCCGGCCGTCTACGACCTGGCCAACCGGGGCCTGCTGCCGCCGGGCTTCTCCCTGGTCGGGTTCGCGCGCCGCGACTGGGCCGACCAGGACTTCGCCCAGGTGGTGCACGACGCGGTCAAGGAGCACGCGCGTACGCCGTTCCGCGAGGAGGTCTGGCGCCAGCTCTCCGAGGGTTTCCGGTTCGTGCCCGGCGAGTTCGACGACGACGCCGCGTTCGACCGCCTTCGCGACACGATCGCGGAGCTCGACAAGGTCCGCGGCACCGGCGGCAACCACGCGTTCTACCTGTCCGTGCCGCCGAAGTTCTTCCCGGACGTGGTGCGCCAGCTCAAGCAGCGGGGGCTGGCGGAGCAGCGCGACAGCGCCTGGCGCCGGGTCGTCATCGAGAAGCCGTTTGGCCACGACCTGCAGAGCGCGCGAGAGCTCAACCGCACCGTCAACGAGGTGTTCCCCACCAACACGGTGTTCCGGATCGACCACTACCTCGGCAAGGAGACCGTCCAGAACATCCTGGCGCTGCGGTTCGCGAACAGCCTGTTCGAGCCGATCTGGAACCGCCGCTATGTCGACCACGTGCAGATCACGATGGCGGAGGACATCGGCATAGCCGGCCGAGCCGGCTACTACGACGGCATCGGCGCTGCCCGCGACGTGATCCAGAACCACCTGCTGCAGCTGCTCGCGCTGACCGCGATGGAGGAGCCGGTCTCGTTCGAGGCCCGGGACCTGCGGATGGAGAAGCTCAAGGTGCTCTCAGCGGTGCGGCTGCCCGCCGATCTCGCGGCCCACACCGCCCGAGGGCGCTACGCCGCGGGCTGGCAGGGCGGGGTCGAGGTCCCCGGCTACCTCGATGAGGAGGGCATCGCCCCGTCGTCGACGACCGAGACGTTCGCCGCGGTGCGACTGGACGTGGACACGCGGAGGTGGGCGGGTGTGCCGTTCTACCTGCGGACGGGCAAGCGGCTGGCCCGCCGGGTCACCGAGATCGCCGTGGTGTTCCAGCGGGCGCCGCACCTGCCGTTCACCAAGACGGCCACCGAGGAGCTCGGCGCGAACGCGCTGGTCGTGCGCGTGCAGCCGGACGAGGGCGTCACGGTCCGCTTCGGCTCCAAGGTGCCCGGGACGGCGATGGAGGTCCGTGACGTGAACATGGACTTCGCGTACGGCGAGTCGTTCACCGAGTCGTCGCCCGAGGCGTACGAGCGGCTGATCCTCGACGTCCTGCTCGGTGACCCGCCGCTCTTCCCTCGCCACGAGGAGGTGGAGCGGTCCTGGGAGATCCTCGACCCGGTGCTCGACTTCTGGGCCGCGCAAGGTCCTCCGGAGGGGTACCCGGCCGGCTCGTGGGGCCCGTCGTGCGCCGAGAAGATGCTGGCCCGAGACGGTCGCGTCTGGCGGCGGCCATGAGCATCGACCTGGTCGGGACCACCTCGGCGGAGGTCAACGCGGCGCTGCTCGACGCCCGCCGACGGGCGGGCAGCCCGGCGATGGGCATGGTGCTCACGCTCGTGGTGGTGGCCGACGAGAAGGAGCACTACGACGCGCTGCGGGCCGCGACCGACGCCTCGCGCGAGCACCCTTCGCGCATCGTGATGGCGATCCCCCGGCCGGGACGGGACGATCCACGGCTGGACGCCGAGATCAGGGTGCCCGGCGAGTCCGGTCCCGGCGAGGTGATCCTGCTGCGCCTGCACGGCGCGCTCGCCGACCACGCCGACAGCGCGGTGCTCCCCCTGCTCCTGCCGGACGCCCCGGTGGTCACGTGGTGGCCGGGCAAGGCCCCGACGACGCCGTGCCAGGACCCGCTCGGAGGCTTCGCCCAGCGGCGGGTCACCGACGCGGCCGCCTCGCCGCGGCCCCTGGCCGAGCTGGCCAGGCGGGCCGAGGGCTACCGGCCCGGTGACACCGACCTCTCCTGGACGCGGCTCACCCCGTGGCGCAGCCTGCTCGCCGCCGCCCTCGACGAGCGCCCCGAGGAGGTCACGGGTGTCGAGGTCGCGGCGGAGCGGTCCAACCCGAGCGCCGAGCTGATGGCCCAGTGGCTCGCGTGCGCCCTGGGCGTCGAGGTGACCCGCCGACAGTCCAAGGGCCCCGGGCTGACCGCGGTCCGCCTGCACACGGCTTCCGGTCCGGTCTCGCTGAGCCGGCCAGACGGCCGGCTGGCGGTGCTGTCCCGGCCGGGCCAGCCCGACCGCCCGGTCGCCCTGCAGCGTCGCTCGACGTCCGAGCTGATCGCCGAGGAGCTCCGCCACCTCGACCCGGACGACGTCTACGAGCAGACCATCGCCCGGCTGCGGACGTCCGCGACCTCGACCACTGAGGGCACCGGGTCCCGCGCCGCGACGAAGGGCGAGCCGACGGGCCCGAACCGCGCCGCCGGCGACACTGCCGAGGGAGCCGGCAAGCGCACCGGCAAGCCCACCGCTAAGGCCAGCGGCAAGGGCAGCGGCAAGGGGTCGGGCGGGCGCACGGCGAGGAAGGGCTCGTGAGCGCGCCCGCCGTGCTGGTGCACCGCGACGCCGAGGAGCTCGCGGCCGCTGTCGCTGCCCGGCTCCTGACCCGGCTGGTCGACCTGCAGGCTGCCCAGGGCGAGGCCTCCCTGGTGCTCACCGGCGGCTCCATCGCGGCACGCACGCTCGCCGCCGTGGCCTCGTCGCCGGCCCGGGGGGCCGTCGACTGGCGACGGCTGGACGTCTGGTGGGGGGACGAGCGCTTCCTCCCCGCGGGCGACCCGCAGCGCAACGAGACGCAGGCCAGGGCTGCGCTCCTGGACGCGGTGCCGCTCGAGCGGGCCCGGGTGCACCCGATGCCGGCCTCCGACGGGCCGGACGGCCCCGACCCGGAGGCAGCGGCGCAGCGGTACGCCGACGAGCTGGCCCGGGCCGCACGTCCGGAGGATCACGGGCCCACCCCGGCGTTCGACCTGCTGCTGCTCGGCATCGGTCCGGACGGGCACATCGCCTCGCTGTTCCCGGGGATGCCCGCGCTCTACGACGAGCGGCCCGTCGTGGCGGTCCGGGGAGCGCCGAAGCCCCCGCCGACCAGGCTGTCGCTCACCCTGCCGACGATCCACGCCGCCAAGGAGGTCTGGGTGGTCGCCGCCGGGGAGGAGAAGCGGCGCGCGGTCACCCTGGCCCTCTCCGGCGCGGGCGAGACGCAGGTGCCGGCCGCCGCGGCGCGCGGCTCCCGGCGTACGTTGTGGCTGCTCGACCGGGCCGCCGGCGCTGGCCTACCGGCGACGCTGAGCCGGCCCGCCTCCCCCTGACCGTTGCGGGCTCAGCCCGCCGCGCCGTCCTGCTGGTGCTCGCCGCTCGCACCCGGAGCGGTGGTGGGCCGACCGCTGCCCGCGTCGTCCGGCTTGCCCTTACTGGCGTCGTCGGGCTTGCCCTTGCCTGCGTCGTCCGGCTTGCCCTTGCCCGGCTCGTCGGCCGCCCCCTTCGGGCAGCTGTGCGCGGCGGCGGAGACGGCGCCTCCGTGGTTGTCGTGCGCACCGCCGACCCGCGTGACGTCGCGGGCCACCGCGGAGACGCAGGCCCCGTGGGTGCCGCCGGGGGTCTTCGAGTCCGGGGCGGCGGAGCTCTTCGCGGCGTTGCCCGCCCCGGCCGCGCGGTCGGCTGCGGTGCTCGTCACGGTGGTCACCGTCGCGGTGTCGGGGCCGGCCGCGGCCAGCGCGTAAGCACCCGCTCCGGCCCCCGCGGTGAGCGCGGCCACGACGACCGCCAGCGACTTGAGCTTGACCGCCGCGGCGGCCCAGGATGCGTCCACAGCCCCTCCCCCGTGCCGTCTCCTGACCGGCAATCGCGGCGGGGTCGGAAACGTTACCGGGGCCGCGTCGGGGTCAGAGCCGGTCGACGTCCGCGAAGGCCCGCCCCCCGGCGAGCCGTGCGTAGCCCGGGCCGCGGTCGAAGAACGGCTCCTCGCCGGTACGCCGGGCCCGCAGCCCCTCACGCAGCTCCCGGGTGGCGACCTCGTCGACCGTGACCCGGTCGTCGTCACGGGTGAGCACGACGCCGTAGTCCGCTCGCGCGCCGCCCACCGACACCTTGCCCCACCGCACGTCGCGGGCGACGTCCTCGACGGCCCGCTCGAGGGGGTCACCCCAACCGCCGCCGCCCGTGGTGCGGATGCGGATCACCTCGCCCGCGCGGACGGGCTCGTCGTCGGCGAGGGCGTCGACCTCGCGCTCGGCAGGGCCACCCGGGTCGATGGTGACCTGGAACGGCCGGCCGGCCCGGCCGCCCTTCACCCCCCAGCACGCGAGGATGGACCGGTCGGCGATGGACATGAAGTGCGCGTCCTCGAGCATGCGGATGTGCTTCTCGTAGCCGAGTCCCCCGCGGAACCGCCCGGGGCCGCCGGAGTCCACGGCCAGGCCCAGCCGCTCCACCCGGAACGGGAAGCGGGACTCGGTGAACTCGGTGGGGAGGTTCCGCGAGTCCGGCACCACGTGGATCGTGTCCTCGCCGTCGGCGTAGTAGCGGCCGCCGGACCCGCCACCGAGCACCTCGCGCATCAGGTACGGCTGCCCGCTGCTGTCGACCCCGTAGACGCCCGTGTAGCGGATCGTCTCCTGGTCGGCGGGCATCCGGCCGTCGACGGCCTTGGCGACGACGCCGGCCAGCACGCCGAGCAGCCGGAGGATGACGAAGGTGCGTGCGTTCGTGGGCGCCGGGAAGACCGGCGTCAGCAGGGTGCCCGGCGGGGGGAAGCGCATCTCGATGAGCGGCACGACCCCCTCGTTCACGTCGAGCTCGGCCATCCGCTCAGGCGTGTCGGCGAGGTTGCGCAGGATCGGCGCGAGCCACTTCTTCAGGAAGTTGCCCTCGGCGTAGTCGCCGCAGTGGTTGATCGGGCCGCGGGCCTGGGGGGACGTGCCGGTGAAGTCGAGCAGGATCCGGCCGCCGTCCTCCGAGGTCTTGGTGAGGGTGATCCGCTGCGTGTGCAGTCGCGGCTCGTCGACGCCGTCGTGCTCGGCGTAGTCCTCCCAGACGTAGGCGCCGTCCGGGATCTTCGACAGGATCTCGCGCCGGTAGGTCTCGGTCGTCTTGTCGATGATCGCGTCGAAGCAGGCCTCGACGGTCTCCCGGCCGTACCGCTCGAACAGCTCGGTCAGCCGGCGCGAGCCCATGAGGCACGCCGAGCACTCGGCGTCCAGGTCGGCTGCCAGCGAGTCCGGCATCCGGGAGTTGCGCGTCATGATGCGCAGCGCCGCCTGGTTGGGCACGCCCTGGTCCCAGAGCCGGATCGGCGGGACCATCAGGCCTTCCTCGTAGACCGAGGTCGCGTGCGACGGCATCGAGCCGGGCACGGCTCCGCCGATGTCGTCGTGGTGGCCGAAGGCCTGCACGAACGCGACGACCTCGGGGCCGGACCCCGAGTCGACGAAGACGGGCACCGTCACACAGAGGTCCGGCAGGTGCCCGATGCCGCCCTCGGAGAGGTAGACGTCGTTGTGGAAGAAGACGTCACCGGGCCGCATCGTGTGCAGCGGGAAGTCGCGGGCCACCGGGTGCACGAGCGCCGAGTAGGACCGGCCGGTGAGCTTGCGCAGCCTCGCGTCGTGGATGCCCGCGCGGAAGTCGTGCGCGTCCCGGATCATCGGCGACCGGGCGGTCCGGCCGATGGCGGTCTCGACCTCCATCTCGATCGACGCGAGCGAGCCCTCGACGATCTCGAGGACGACCGGGTCGACGGCCTGCACGGCCTCGGTGCTCATCGGGGCGCCTCCTTGGTGACGACGAGGTTGCCGATCGCGTCGACGCGGGCCGCGAACCCCGGGTGCAGCGGGACGGTCGAGCCGAACTCCTCGATGACGGCGGGGCCGCCGATGACGTCGCCGGGCGCGAGGTCCGGGCGCCAGTAGACGGGAGTGTCGACGTAGGCGTCGAAGAACACTCGTCGTACGCCGGTGCGGGCCCGCTCGGGCCCGCCGTCCCGGGCCGGCAGCTCCCGTAGCTGCGGGCGGGTGATGGGGCCGATGCCGGACACCCGCAGGTTCACCCACTCGACCGGCTGGCGGGGGTCGCCACGGAACGAGTAGCCGTAGAGCTGCTCGTGGGCGTCGTGGAACGCCGCGGCGACGTGGTCGGCGAACGCCGCGTCGACCGGGCCGTCGGGCGCCGGCACCCGCACCTCGAACGCCTGACCGAAGTAGCGCAGGTCCGCGCTGCGCTGGTACCGGTGCCGGTCGCGGCCGAAGCCCTCCCGGTCGAGGGCCTGGGCCGCCCGCTCCTGCAGGTCGTCGAGGACCTTCTGGACGGCGCGCACGTCGAGGTCGTCGTGCCGGGTCACCGCCGTCTGCACGTAGTCGTTGCGGACGTCGACCGTCAGCAGGCCGAACGCCGAGACGTTGCCGGGGTTCTGCGGCACCAGCACGGTGCGCAGACCGAGGATGTCGATGAGCCGGCACAGCAGCAGGGACCCCGAGCCGCCGAACGTCGCCATCGTGAAGTCGCGCACGTCCAGACCGCGCTTCACCGTGACCTGCCGCAGGGCGTTCGCCTGGTTCCAGGCCGAGATCTCCAGGATGCCGGTGGCGCACTGCTCGAGGCCGAGCCCGAGCCGGTCGGCGAGCGCCTGCAGGCCGGTCCGCGCGGCCTCCACGTCGAGGGGGATCTCACCGGCGAGCAGGTGCGGGGGGATGCGGCCGAGGACGACGTGGGCGTCGGTGATGGTCGGCTCGACGCCGCCCTTGGCGTAGCAGAGCGGCCCGGGGTCGGCGCCCGCCGAGCGCGGGCCGACCTTGAGCGTGCCCTCCGGGGACAGCCACGCGACCGAGCCGCCGCCGGCGCCCACCGTCACGATGTCGATCATCGGGATCTTGCTCGGGTAGTGGCCCACCGTTCCCTCGGTGGTCAGCGCGGGCTCCCCCTCGAGCACGACGGACACGTCCGTGGACGTGCCCCCGCCGTCGCAGGTGAGGACCTTGTCGAACCCGGCTGCGCGGGCGACGAGCGCGGCGCCGAGGGCGCCGGCGGCCGGGCCGGAGAGCACCGTGGTGATCGGCTGGTGCACGACCTCGTCGGCGGACAGCACGCCACCGTTCGACTTCATCACGTAGAAGGGCACGCCGGGTGCCACGTCCTCGAGGCGACGCTTGATGTTGGCGACGTAGCCCGCCATCTTCGGCTTCACCGCGGCGTCGACCAGCGTGGTGACCGCACGCTCGTACTCGCGGTACTCCCGCAGCACGTCGCTCGACAGCGACACCACCGCGTCGGGGTGCTCGGCGCGGAGGATCTCGCGCATCCGCAGCTCGTGCTCGGGGTTGGCGTACGAGTGCAGGAGGCACACGCCGATCGTGTCGATGCCCCGCTCGCGGAACCACCGTGCGGCGGCCACCGCCTGTCGCTCGTCGAACGGCCGCACCTCGTCACCGCGGAAGTCCAGCCGCCCGGCGACGGTCCGCACCCGGTCGGCGGGCACGATCCGCGGGGGCTTGACCCAGAAGTAGGAGTTGCCGTAGCCGTCGGGCACGCTCTGCCGGGCGATCTCGAGCAGGAACTCGTAGCCCTCGGTCGTGACGAACCCCAGGTCGCCGACCTTCCCCTCCAGCAGCTGGTTGGTCGCCACCGTCGTGCCGTGGCTCACCGCCGTGACGTCGCTGCCGTCGGCGCCGAGGAGGTCGAGGACCTTGCGGACGCCGGCCATGAACCCGTCGGCGGGGTTCGCGGGCGTCGAGGGCGTCTTGGTCGTGACGAGGGCCCCGGTGCCCTCGTCGAGCGCCACGGCGTCGGTGAAGGTGCCGCCGGTGTCGATCCCGACCCGGATGCGGCGGCGCGGGGCCGCGCTCGCGGTCTGCTCTGCGGACATGCCCGCCATTGAACCGGGTCGCCGGTGCGGCGCTCTCCGGCAGGTTCTGCCAACGGGTCGGCTCGGGGCTCGTGGACCGGGCCGGGTCCTGCCTACCACCCGCCGGCTCGCGAAGCTGCGGAACCCCGGCCCGATCAACGCTCCTCAGCTCCGCAACTCGCCCCAGCGCCGGCCCGCAACCGCCACCGGGCCGGGCCTGGTCTTCGGCCGGGGCGTCAGTCCACCAGCTGCCCGTCCGGGTCGGCGTGCGGGAAGGAAGAGGCCGCCGGCCGCACCAGGTCGTCCGCGTAGCGCCGCACGAGGTCGAGGTTGCGGTCGGCGAGATGGTCGAAGACCTGCGGGACGCTCGAGCCGGGGGTCAGGGACGCCATCGCCCTGGCGGGGTCCAGCCGGGCCGACACCCAGCACTCGTGGCTCGCGGCACGGGCCACGACCTCGGCGACCGGGGTCACCACCATGGAGTTGCCGAAGTACAGCACTCCGGCGGGGTCGGTGCCCGTCGCGTTCGCCCCCACGACGTACACGTGGTTGTCGTACGCCCGGGCCCGGTTGGTGAGCTCCCAGATGTCGGCCGAGCGGAGCAGCGCGGACGGCCGGACGATGACCTCGGCACCCCGGACGGCCGTGATCCGCGACAGCTCGGGGTAGTCGCCGTCGAAGCAGATGATGAGGCCGATGCGCCCGAGGTCGGTCTCCACCACGCAGACCTCGTCCCCCGGCGTCACCCACCCGCCGCGGGCCACGGTCTCGGTGCAGAAGGGATGCGTCTTGCGGTAGACGCCGGCCACCTCACCGGTGCGGTCGACGAGCACCGCCGCGTTGTAGACCACGCCGCGCTGCTGCCCGCGCTCGTACGTGCCGAGCACCACGTGCACTCCGAGGCTGCGGGCGACCTCCTGCAGCGGCTCGGTGACGGGGCCCGGCACCTCCGACACGAGGTTCCAGAGCTCTTCCGCGGAGCGCGCCGGCGTGAAGCCGGTGGTCACCGACTCCGGGAGCACGACGAGCTCGGCGCCGGTGGCCGCGACGCAGCGCTCCACCCACTCGGTCGCCTTGGCGAGGTTGCCCTTGACGGACTCGGCCGTGAGCGGGCCGGGCAGCGGCGCGATCTGGACCGCGGCGACCGTGAACGCCTTCATGTGGACTCCTCCGGACTCCCGCCCAGGCTAGACGGTCCGGAGTGACGGCTGCGGTCTCGACAGCCGACGGCTGCGGTCCCGTCAGCCGCGCCTTCGCGAGACGAACCCGCCGACGAGCACGCCGGCCAGCGCGACGACCGCCCCGAACACGGCGCCCTTGAGGAAGTCGCCGCCCATGGCGGGCGCGGCCGCCGGGGCCCGGAACACCGTCGGCAGCTCACCCGGTGCCGCGAGTCCGCCGGGCGGCGCACCCGGGGCAACCGCAGCCGCCTCGCGGGGTGCGGGGATCTCCGCCGCCTTGCCGTTCAGCACGTCGTCGACCGCCTGGAAGAACTCCCCGGCGGTCTTCCTGGCGACCCCGGTCAGGACCCGCTGGCCCACACCGCCGATCATGCCGCCGATGATCGCGTCGGCGTCGTACTCCAGGAGGGTCTGCTCACCGAGCGCGGCGAGGGTGACCTTGACGTCCGCGCTCACCGTGCCCGGGGCACCGGCGCCGGACGCCTTGAGCGTGAAGGCCCCCGGCTCGTCGTGGTCCATGAGCGCGACGTCGCCGAGGTACGTCCCCTTGATCGAGGCGACGCCGGCGGTGATGGTCATCCGGTAGCGGTCCGGGCCGACCGTCTCGAGCTGCTGGCAGCCGGGGATGGTCCGCACCAGCACGGACGGGTCGTTGAGGGCCGTCCAGACCTGCTCCCGGCTGGCGTTGAGGGTGGCCGATCCGGTGACCTTCATCACGCGTCCTTCGTCGTCGTGCGCTTTCGCGCGGTCTTCTTCCTCGCGGTCCTCTTCGTCGCCTCGGGGCGGACGGCTTCCCCGACGCTCGATGTCCCTACGCGTCGGAGAGTGGGCAGCTCGCCGGCCGCGTGCCGCCGGCGCAGCTCGAACAGCTCGCTCGGCGAGATCGGCATCCGCCGCACCGGGAAGCCCTCCGCGTCCTCGATCGCCGCGGCGAAGACGGCTGCCGACGGGATGACACCGGCCTCCCCGGCGCCCTTGATGCCGAGCGGGTTCAGGGGCGAGGGCGTCTCGAGGTGGTCGATCTCGATGGTCGGGATCTCGGAGGCGTAGGGCATCAGGAAGTCCATGAAGGAGGCGTTGAGCAGCTGGCCGTTCTCGTCGTACTCCATCCGCTCGTACAGCGCACCCGCGACGCCCTGCGCGACGCCGCCGTGCACCTGGCCCTCGACGATCAACGGGTTGATCAGCGGGCCGCAGTCGTGCACGACGCAGTAGCGCAGCACCCGGGTCTCGGCGGTGTCGGGGTCGTTCTCCACCACCACGGCGTGCATGCCGTTGGCGAACGTCGACTGCACCGGCGAGTAGTAGTCGGTGCCCTCCAGGCCGGGCTCCTCGTCGTCGGGCACGGGTGGCCCGGAGGCGTCGCCGACGGCGAACTGGGTGGCCGCCTTGGACGCCTCGTCGAAGGCGTAGCGCAGCGGGTTCGAGAGCACCGCCACCGTGGAGAGCGGGATGGACGAGGCCGGGGACCCCTTGACCCGCACGACGCCGTCGACGATCTCCAGGTCGCCCGGGTCGGCCTCGAGCGCGTCACCGGCGACGCGCAGCGCCTTGGCCCGCACCTTGCGCGCAGCGAGCGCGATCGCGTTGCCGCTCATCACCGCGGCCCGGGACGCGAACGTGCCCACCGCGTAGCCGAACCGCCGCGTGTCACCGGTGACCACCTCGACGTCGGCGAGCGGCACGCCCAGCTCGTCCGCCGCGATCTGGGCGAACGCCGTGAAGTGTCCCTGCCCCTGGGTGGTCAGACCGGTGGCGACCTTGACCTTGCCGGACGTCTCGACGACGACGTGCGCGCCCTCGTACGGCCCCACTCCGGTGCCCTCGACGTAGCAGGCGAGCCCGACGCCGACCTTGCGCCCCGCGGCCCGCGCCTCCTCGGCGAACGCCAGCGTCTCCTCCCAGCCGAGGAGCTTCTTCAGCTTGTCCAGCGACGCCGGGAAGTCGCCCGAGTCGTAGATCAGCGGCCGGCCGTCCTGGAACGTCAGGTGGTGGTCGTACGGCATCTCGTCGGGGGTGATGAAGTTGCGGGCGCGCACCTCCGCCCGGTCGAGCCCGAGCTCGTCCGCGATCGCGTCCATCGTGCGCTCCATCGCGAAGACGCCCTGCGGACGCCCCGCCCCGCGGTACGGCGTGACGATGACGGTGTTGGTGTAGAGGGACCAGAACTCGACGCGGTACGCGCCGGGCTTGTACGGACCGAGCAGCTGCGTGGAGGTGATGATCGGGACGATGATGCCGTACGGCGTGTAGGCGCCGTTGTCGTGCCAGAACCGCACGTCCAGCGCGAGCAGTCGGCCCTCGTCGTCGAACCCGACGCGCAGCTGCTGCAGCTGACCGCGCTCGTGGGCCGAGGAGACGAAGTGCTCACGCCGGTCCTCCACCCACTTGACCTCGCGGCCCAGCTCGCGGGCCGCCCACGGCACCAGCACCTCCTCCGGCCACGGGTGCACGATCTTCACGCCGAAGCCGCCGCCGACCATGGGGGCGATGCACTCGACCTTGCCGAGCGGCAGGCCCAGCTTGGCGGCCACCGCGGCCCGGACGCTCGTCGAGGTCTGCGTGGACGAGTAGACCCGCATCGACCCGTCGGCAGGGTCCCAGCGGGCGTAGACGCCCTTGCCCTCCAGCGGCATCGACGCGCTGCGCTGGACCTCCAGGTCCAGCTCCAGCGTGTGCGGGGCCGCGGCCAGCGCGGCCTCGACGTCGCCGACCTCCTGCACGAGGTGGGCGGCCACGTTGTCGGGCACGTCGGCGTGCACTGCGCTGCTCGCCGCGCGCGCGTTGTCGACACCGACGACCGGCGGCAGGAAGTCGTAGGTCACCGTGACCAGCCCGGCGGCGTCCTCGGCGACGTAGCGGTCGGTGGCGACCACCATGACGACGGGCTCGCCGACGTGGTTGACCTCGTCGCGGGCCAGCGGGTAGCCGGTGCGCGGCGCGTGCAGGGCGGGGTGCGGGATGAGCAGCGGCAACGGCTCGGCGACGGCGGTGCCCGAGGCCGCGAGGTCCTCGTAGGTGTAGATCGCGACGAGGCCCTCGATGTCGAGCGCGGCGGACACGTCGATGTCGACGATGCGGGCATGGGCGTGCGGGCTGCGGACGAACGCCACCCCGAGGGCGTCCTGGCCGAGGTCGTCGAGGAAGCGGCCGCGACCGGTGACGAGCTTGCTGTCCTCGACGCGCGGCACCGGCTCGCCGAACAGCTTGGTCGTCACGCGCCCGCCTCCTCGTCCCCTGTCCGCCCAAGATCGACTGGGCGCTCCGTCACCCGACTCGCCGACGGGTCGGTGTGTCCGCGTCCAGTCGATCTTGTGAGCTCGGCGGCGCGCAGGGTGGCGGCGACGATGTTCTGGTAGCCGGTGCAGCGGCACAGGTTGCCCGAGATCGCCTCGCGGGCCTCCTCCTCGGTGGGCGACGGGTTGTCCTCGAGGTAGGCCGCGATGGTGGTGAGGAACCCGGGCGTGCAGAAGCCGCACTGCAGCCCGTGGCACTCGCGGAACGCCTGCTGCACCGGGTGCAGGTCGTCGGGGCCGCCGAGCCCCTCGACGGTGGTGACCTCGTGACCGCTCGCGCTCACCGCGAGCATCAGGCACGACCGCATCGGCTCGCCGTCGACGAGGACGGTGCACGCCCCGCACACGCCGTGCTCGCAGCCCACGTGGGTGCCGGTGAGACCGAGGTCGTGACGCAGGAAGTCGGACAGCAGGCGACGGGCCGGCACGGACGCCTCACGGGGCAGCCCGTTGACGCGCAGGGACACGGGGTAGGTCTCCTCGGCGGCGCTCACGCTGCCCTCCCGGCTGCCTCGAGCAGACCCCGTCGGGTCAGGACGCCCGCGAGGTGCCGACGGTAGTCGGCGGACGCGTGGATGTCGGGCTCCGGGTCGACCTGGCCGACCGCGAGGTCAGCCGCCGCCGCCCAGTCGGCGGCGGCGACGCTGCGGCCACGCACCGCCTCGGTCAGGTCGAGCACGAGCGGCGTCGGCGCCACCGAGATGTAGGCCGCCCGGGCCCGCTCGACGAGCCCGGCGTCATCGAGGCTCACCACCGCGGCGAGCCCGCACACGGCGTAGTCGCCGTGCCTCCTGGCGACCTCCACGAACGTCGTGCCGGTGCGGGGCGGCAGGGCCGGGAAGTACGCCGAGACCGCCAGCTCGCCGGGCTGCACTGCCGACTCCAGCGGCCCGACGAAGAAGTCACCGGCTGCCACGGTGCGCGTCGAGCCGGCCCGGGCCACCTCGACGGTGCCGTCGAGGACGGCGAGCACGGCCGTCATCTCCCCGCACGGGTCGGCGTGCGCCAGGCTGCCGACGGTGGTGCCGCGGTTGCGGATGACCGGGTGGGCGACCAGCCGGAGCGCCTGGCGCAGGAGCGGCAGCACGCCGTACGCCGCCTCGTCCCGCTCGACCCGGGAGTGCCGCGCGCAGGCCCCCACCCGCACTCCCCCGTCCTCTACCCGGACGAAGTCCAGCCCCTCCACCCGGTTGATGTCGACCAGGTGAGCGGGCGCGGCGAGGCGCATGTTCAGGATCGGCAGCAGGCTCTGCCCGCCGGCGAGCACCTTCGCGTCGTCGCCCGCCTGCGCCAGCACCGCGAGCGCCTCGTCGAGGGTCGTCGGCGCGGAGTAGGCGAACGGTGACGGCTTCACGCCGGGATCCTCCCTCAACTGCTCGCGAAATGGCGAGAGGCCGCGCGACCCGGCCGGAACCCGGCCGCGCGGCCCCTCGTCCCTCGGACCTAGCGTCTGGGGCTCTCCTCCTCCTCGAGCGCGTCGTGGTGCAGCCCGGTGTGGCCGACCGCGATCGCCGTGCCCTCCTCGTACGGCCGGTGGTGGTCGAGCGTCTCGCGCATGTGCGCCGGCGCCAGCCAGCGCAGCAGGTGGTAGCCGGCCAGCAGCACGATCGTGCCGAGCGCGATGCCGCCCAGGTCGAAGTCCTGGCTGATCTTGTGGGTGGTCGGGCCGATCGCGAGGATGATGCCGGCGCCGATCGGCACCAGGTTGATCGGGTTGGCGAAATCGACGCGGTTCTCGATCCAGATCTTGGCACCGAGCAGGCCGATCATCCCGTACAGCACGACCGTCACACCGCCGAGGACGCCGTTGGGGATGGACGAGACCAGCGCGCCGAACTTCGGGCACAGTCCGAACAGGATCGCGACCAGACCGGCGACGTAGTAGGCGGCGGTCGAGTAGATGCGGGTCGCCGCCATGACGCCGATGTTCTCGGCGTACGTCGTGGTGGGCGAGCCGCCGACGGAGGTCGCGACCGCGGTGCCGATGCCGTCAGCCATGATGGCCCGCCCGATCATCGGGTCGAGGTCGTGCTGGGTCATCTCGGCCACCGCCTTGACGTGGCCGGTGTTCTCCGCGATCAACGCGATCACGGCGGGCAGCACGAGCAGCACGGCCGACCACTTGAACTCGGGGCTGTGGAAGTCGGGGAAGCCGAGCCAGTCGGCGTCCTTGATGGGCTTGAAGACGATCCGGTCGTGCTCCTCGACCTTGAAGTTGTTCAGGTTGTTGGGCGAGGTGATCGGGCCGGCCGTGACGTCGAGGAACCACGAGAGCAGGTAGCCGAAGACCAGGCCGAGGAGGATCGCGATGCGTCCCCAGAAGCCGCGCAGCAGCACGGTCATGAGGAAGACCGCGGTCATCGTGGCGATCGCCACCCAGCGGTCGACCGGCCAGTAGAAGTCGGCCACGACGTAGGCGAGGCCGAACCCGATCAGCATGACCACGCCACCGGTCACCGCCGGCGGGAAGATCCGGTGGATCACACCGATGCCGAGAATGTTGATGAGGATGCCGGCGGCCGCCAGCACCAGGCCGGCGACCATGATCGCGCCGGTGACCCGAGCGTCGTCGCCACCGGCAGCGCGGATCGCGGCGACACCGGCGACGAACGACGCGCTGGTGCCGAGGTAGCTGGGCACGCGGTTCTGCGTGATGAGCAGGAACAGGATGGTCGCGACGCCGGACATCATGATCGCGACGTTCGGGTCGAGCCCCATGACGAGCGGGAAGACGAATGTCGCCCCGAACATCGCCACGACGTGCTGCGCGCCGATGCCGACTGTCCGCCCCCAGGACAGCCGCTCGTCGGGTCGCACCACCTCTCCGGGCGGCGGCGTCTTTCCGCCGTAGACGACCTTCCAGCCAGTGAATGCCATCGGTGCCCCTCCTCGAGGCTCAGGCGCACCGTCCGCCCGGTTCGGCCGGACGTGTGCTCTT
>DASVBJ010000075.1:0-5262 GCA_036375895.1 Actinomycetes bacterium
GAGGGCGCGCGCCGCCTGTCCGACCCGGACGACTACGTGCGGCTCGAGCTGGGCCGGGCGCTGAGACAGAGCGTGCGGGTCGTGCCTGTTCTCGTCGGCGGGACCACCGTGCCTGCGGCGCCGGACCTGCCCGACGAGCTGCAGGGGCTGGTCAACCGGCAGGCCGTCGTGCTCCACGACGAGACGTGGCACCAGGACGTCGACGGTCTCGTGCGGTCCCTGCGCGGCGAGCCGGCCGTGCCGGCGAGACGCCGCCGTCCCCTCCTCGTAGGCGGCGTCATCGCCGCCGTGGTCGCCGTCGGCCTGGCCGGTGCCGCCTGGCGGTGGGGGCCGGGCGACGGCGGGCAGCCGAGCGGTGGGCAGACGAGCGGTGGGCAGGCGAGCGACTCGACGGAGGGGATCGCCTCGTGCGCCCCGCCGAAGGGCCAGGGCTGGCAGCCGATAGCGGTCCTCAAGAACCAGACCGGCGTGACCAAGACGGACAGCGGCCCACTGGTCTTCCGGGTGAAGGACGCGTACTGGCGCCCGCACGGGGAGACGTGGCAGGTCGAGCTCGACACGACGATGGAGAACGCGTCGCGCGACGACCAGTACCACGGGGATTGGCGATACAAATCGCTCGTCGTCGCCCAGCGGGAGTTCCCCTGGACCTGTTACTCGCCGAGCCCCAACCTGGTCGCTCCAAGCACCGTCGGCGACGCTCTCATCGGCTTCGACGTCCGGTGCAAGCCGGTCGGCTACATGGAGCTGATCATGGAGTTCGACCGGATCAGCGTCACCGACGAGACCCTCGAGCCAGGAACCTGCTGACCCTCTCCTGGCAGCGATCATGCAGTTCCCGTCGCCTGCCGCTGCGGAGGGGGCGACGGAAACTGCATGATCGCTGTCGGGCGGGAGGACGGGCCCGTCGGGCGAGAGGGCGGGAGGGCGAGCCGGCCCGTCGGGCGAGTCCGGGGAAACGCCCCGCCCCCGCGTCCGCGATCGTTAGCATCCGAAGATGAGCGAGACCGTCGTTCCATGGGAGCGAGGGTCACCGGAGCCGAAGCCGCGTGGCCGTAGGCGTCGTCGCGTGCTGATCGCCCTGGCAGTGGTCTTCGTCCTGGTGGGCGCCGTCGCCGCGTTCGGCTGGGCGCGGATCAACAGCTACACCGGGAACGTGAAGCGGATCCCGAACGCCTTCCCGGCCCCGGATGCCGGCCCTCGTCCGGTCAAACCCCCGGCCGCAAAGAGCTCGCTCACGTTCCTGCTCGTCGCCTCGGACTCCCGGTCGCCGAAGCAGACCACGGGCCAAGGCGCATCGGGCGAGGCGTTCAAGGTCGGCGCACAGCGCACCGACACGATCATGCTGGTGCACCTGCCGAAGGGTCGCGACAAGGCCTACGTCGTCTCGATCCCGCGCGACTCGTGGGTCGACATCCCGGGTCACGGCAAGGCGAAGATCAACGCTGCCTACTCCTGGGGCGGCTCCCCGCTGCTGATCAGCACGATCGAGCAGGTCACCGACGTACGCATCGACCATCTCGCGATCATCGACTTCGCCGGCTTCATGGGCATGACGACCGCGCTCGACGGCGTCGACGTCAAGGTGTCCCAGACGACCGTCGACCCCGAGTCCGGGCGCACCTTCCATGCGGGCCTGAACCACCTCGAGGGTGAGGCGGCCCTCGACTTCGTCCAGCAGCGCTACGGCCTGCCGCACGGCGACCTCGACCGGGTGCAGCGCCAGCAGGGCTTCCTGCGCGCGCTGATGAGCAAGGCGGCCAGCAATGGCACGCTCAGCAACCCGTTCAAGCTCGACGACCTGTTGCAGGCCGTGACCAAGTCGGTGAGCGTCGACGAGTCCCTGACCGACGGCGACATGCGCTCGCTCGCCTTCAGCCTGCGGGACCTGCGCCCCGGCGACATGACATTCATGACCGCACCCGTGGCCGGCCTCGGCCGCGAGAAGGGGCAGAGCATCGTGCGGCTCGACTGGGCCAAGGCCCGGACGCTGTGGACGGCGATGCGCAACGACAAGATGTCGGACTACGTCCGGCACACCCGCGGCAACGACGTCTCCGCAGTGCGCTGACCCTGCGCTACGGATCACACCGACGCCTCGGCGGGCGGTACGGCCGCCCGGCACTCGACTGTCCGCCCGGGACGCCGGCTGCGTCAGGGGCTCGGACGAGCACGCGACGCCGGCACCTGTGGCAGCGTGAAGAGATGACCACGACGGAGCTGCTGTTTGCTGGAGTCCCCGTGGCCGACTTCGCCGCCGCGGTGGCCTGGTACGGCCGGCTGTTCGGCCGCCCGGCGGACGTGGTCGTGGCCGAGGCCGAGGTGATGTGGCGGGTCGCCCCCACGGGCTGGGTGTACGTGATCGCGGACGCCGGACACGCCGGCCACGCCCTGGTGACGATCTCGGTGTCCGACCTGGACGAGGCGATCGCGGAGCTGAACGCTCGCGGCATCACCCCCAACGCCGTCGAGGTCATCGACGGCGCAGGGCGGAAGGCGCCGGTCACCGACCCGGACGGCAACACGATCGCCTTCATCGAGGTGCCGTCGCGCTAGCCAGCCGCCCGGCCGGCGCGGCTTCCATGATCGTCAGCGACCTTGTTGCGCGACACGCCCGGCGAGTCGCGCAACAAGGTCGCTGGTGGTTGCGTCCTCGGCGTCCTCGACATCCTCGGCTCTCGGCGTCCTCGGCTCTCGGTGACCGCGCTGGACGGCACGCCCCGGCGTACCGCACAATTAGCACTCAGTGGCGGCGAGTGCCAGGCCGCCGTTCGAGTCCAGGAGGACGGTCCGTGCCGACCTACCAGTACGCCTGCACCGAGTGCGACCACGGCTTCGAGGCGGTCCAGTCGTTCAGTGACGACGCGCTGACCGAGTGCCCCCAGTGCGACGGCCGGCTGCGCAAGGTGTTCAACTCCGTGGGCATCGTGTTCAAGGGCTCCGGCTTCTACCGCACCGACAGCCGCGAGAAGGCCCCGACGCCTGCCGGCGCCAAGGGCGACGGCGGCAAGACCGAGACCAAGAGCACCTCCGACAGCTCGTCCGCGGCCACCAAGGCCGACACCTCGTCCTCGTCCTCTACCTCGTCCGCCGCCGCGTCCACAGCGGGCAGCGCGGCCTGACCGCCTGTGGACCGGTCCGAGTGGCCGGCCCCGCGCCGATAGCCTCGGCGCCATGACGAGCACGACGTACGACGGTCCCCGCGCCGAGGTCGGGGTGATCGGGGGCTCCGGTCTCTACGCCTTCCTCGACAACGCGAGCACGGTCGAGGTGGACACCCCGTGGGGGCCGCCCAGCGACCCGCTGACGATCGGCGAGCTCGCCGGGCGCCGGGTGGCGTTCCTCCCCCGTCACGGGCGCGACCACCGCTTCCCGCCGCACCGGGTCAACTACCGCGCGAACATCTGGGCGCTGCGCACCGTCGGCGTGCGGCAGGTGTTCGGGCCGTGCGCGGTCGGCTCGCTCAAGATCGAGCACGACGCCGGCACGGTGGTCGTCCCCGACCAGCTCGTCGACCGCACGTGGGGGCGCGGGCACACGTTCTACGACGACGAGGGCCCGGTCGTCCACGTCGCCTTCGCCGACCCCTACTGCCCGGTCGGGCGGGCCGCCGCGCTCGAGGCCGGCCGCCGGCAGGGCCTCGGGCCGGTCGACGGCGGCACGCTCGTCGTCGTGAACGGTCCGCGGTTCTCCTCACGCGCGGAGTCCCTGTGGCACCAGGGGCCGGGCTGGTCGGTCGTCGGCATGACCGGCCTCCCTGAGGCGGCGTTGGCCCGCGAGCTCGCGCTCTGCTACACGTCCGTCGCGCTGGTCACCGACCTCGACGCCGGGCTCGAGCACGGCCAGGGCGTCACGCACGACGAGGTGCTGCGGGTCTTCGCCGCCAACGTCGAGAAGGTGCGCGGCCTGCTCGTCGAGGCCATCGGGGCGCTCCCGCCCGTCGACGCCGACTGCTCCTGCCGGCACGCCCTCGACGGGCAGAAGCTGCCGTTCGAGCTGCCATGACCGGGGGCGGCGGCCGCGGTCTCGTGGGCACCGCCGCCTGGTGGCGCGACCTGCGCCGGTCGGTGACGTGGCATCGACGGCTCCTCGCGGCCGGCCTGTTCGCGGGGGCGGTGGCGATGGCGCTCTCCGCGCTGACACCTCCGCCGCCGCCGTCGGTGCGCGTCCTCGCCGTGGCCCACGACCTGCCCGCCGGGGCGACGCTGCGGCCGGACGACCTGCGGCCGGTGGAGCTGCCGCCGGCGGCCGTGCCGGCCGGCGCGGCGACGGCCGCGCCGGAGGTGACCGGCCGGGTGCTGGCCGTGCCGATGCGCTCGGGTGAGCCGCTCGTCGACCTGCGGCTGGTCGGCCGGTCGCTGCTGGAGGCCTACGGCGACGAGCTGGTCGCGACACCGGTGCGCATCGCCGACGCGGCGTCGGCCCGGCTGGTGCGGGCGGGTGACGTGGTCGACGTGCTCGCCGCCGTGCCGTCGCAGTCCGGCGGCACCGGCACGGCGGCCCTGGTGGCCGCCGCGGTGCGGGTGGTGAGCGTGCTGCCGCCGGACGAGTCGTCGGTGCTCGGCGCGAGCGACCTCGGCGAGGGGGCGCTGCTCCTGCTCGCCACGACGTCCGCCACCGCGAGCCGTCTGGCCGGTGCGGCGGTCACCTCGCGACTGTCGGTGACGATCAGGAGCACGTGACAGCGGGGCGCCGCGTCTGCCACGGTGTGATCACCTACGCCGAGAGGGGACAGCGGTGATCAAGGGGTTCAAGGACTTCCTGCTGCGCGGCAACGTCATCGACCTCGCGGTCGCGGTCGTCCTGGGCACGGCCTTCGGGGCGGTCATCGCGGCGTTCGCCAACGACTTCATCGGCGGGCTCATCGGTGCCCTGGGCGGCACGCCCGACTTCGGCACGGCCGGCTTCACGATCAACGACAGCCGGGTGATCCTCGGCTCGACGATCAACGCGCTGATCTACTTCCTCATCGTCGCGGCGGTCGTCTACTTCGTGGTCGTCGTGCCGGTCAACAACCTGATGGAGCGGCGCAAGCGCGGCGAGGAGCCCGAGGTGGCCGCGCCGACCGAGGACATCCTGCTGCTCCAGGAGATCCGGGACCTCCTGCGGGAGCAGCGGGGCACCGGCGGCGCCGGGAGCGCCGGCTCGACCCTGGGCGGCGGCCCGGCGATCTGACCACGAGCTGACCGGGCCCGAGGGACGGGTCGGCAAGCCCCGCGCGCTCACCAGTGCGGCGGCTTCTCCCTGGTCAGCCGCTCGATG
>DASVBJ010000027.1:0-8878 GCA_036375895.1 Actinomycetes bacterium
ACGCGGTGCGCAAGGCGCTGACCGAGCACGACGTACAGGGCGTCATCCACCTGGCGGCGTTCAAGTACGCGGGCGTGTCCGTCGACGAGCCGCTCAGCTACTACCAGAACAACATCGACGGCACGCGCAGCGTGCTTCAGGCCATGGCGGACGTCGGTGTCGACCGGCTCGTCTTCTCCTCCAGCGCGGCGGTGTACGGCACGCCCGACGTCGACCTCGTCACCGAGGAGACAGCCACCCACCCGGAGAGCCCGTACGGCGAGTCCAAGCTGGTCGGCGAGTGGCTCGTCGCCGACGTCGCACGGGCCACCGGGCTGCGTCACACCAGCCTGCGCTACTTCAACGTGGTCGGCACCGGCGGCGACGGCATCTACGACGTCAACCCCTACGGCCTGCTGCCGGCGGTGATGAAGTGCCTCACCGACGGGCGCACCCCGGTCGTCAACGGCACCGACTACCCGACCCGCGACGGCACCTGTGAGCGCGACTACATCCACGTCGTGGACCTCGCCGAGGCCCACGTGGTCGCGGCCCAACGGCTCGCCGAGGGCCGGGACCTCTCCCCCGTCTACAACCTCGGCCGCGGTGAGGGTGCGACGGTCCTGGAGATGCTCGACCTGGTGCGCACCGTCAGCGGCATCGGCTTCGAGCCCGAGCTGGCCGGCCGCCGGCCCGGTGACCCGGCCCGGATCGTCGCCTCGGCCGACCGCGCCGCGAAGGACCTCGGCTGGACCGCGCGCTTCGGCTACCAGGACATGGTCGAGTCGGCGTGGGCGACGTGGCGGCAGGTCGCCGGTCGCTCCTGACCACGCCCGCCAGGACGGCGGCGCGATCCGAAATCCACCAAAACTAGGCAAACCCTCGAAGACCGGGCCGGTCGGCAAGTAGCCTCGACGGGTTCATGGGACGAGCGGTCTGGGGGCGTCGGTGCAGGCGGAGACGGGAACGGGCTTCGACGCCCGGGCGGACGTGGTCGTCGACGAGCGGCCCTGGGGACGCTTCGAGCGCTACACCCTGAACCAGCCGAGCACGGTCAAGGTGATCACGGTCGAGCCGGGCCACCGCCTCAGCCTGCAGCGCCACGAGCGGCGGGACGAGCTCTGGACCGTCCTCGACGAGGGCGTCGAGGTCGAGATCGACGGCGTGACCTGGGCGCCGGAGGTCGGCGAGAAGGTCTGGATCCCGAGAGGCACGCTGCACCGGGTCGGCGCCGTCGGTGCGCAGCCGAGCCGGTTCCTGGAGATCGCCTTCGGGACCTTCGACGAGTGCGACATCGAGCGGCTCGCCGACGACTACGCCCGCTGAGGCCGCTCGGCGCGGCTGTGCCAGGCTCGACCCGTGAGTCTCGAACGGGCGCTGGCCGACGCCGTCGGCAGTGAGCACGTCCTCACCGATCCCGAGCTGCGCTCGCCCTACGAGACCGACTGGACCCGCCGCTTCTCCGGCCGCGCCCGCGCGGTCGTGCGCCCCGCCGACACGGCGCAGGTCGCGGCGGTCGTCCGGGCCTGCGCCGACCATGGTGTGCCGCTGGTCCCCCAGGGCGGCAACACCGGACTCGTCGGCGGGTCCGTCCCCCGCGGCGACGGCACGCAGGTCGTGCTGTCCACCCGCCGGCTCGACGCCCTCGGGGATGTCGACAAGACGACAGGAGAGGTCGTCGCCGGTGCGGGCGTCACCGTCGCGGCACTGCACGCGCACGCCGGTGCGGCCGGACTCCGGTACGGCGTCGACCTGGCCAGCCGCGACAGCGCCACCGTCGGCGGCACCGTCGCCACCGACGCCGGCGGCATCCACGTCGTGCGCCATGGCACCACGCGGGCGCAGCTGCGCGGTGTGCAGGCGGTGCTCGCCGACGGCGCGATCGTCGGCCGGCTCGACCCGCCGCCGCAGGACCACGCCGGCTACGACCTGCCCGCCCTGCTCGCCGGCAGCGAGGGCACCCTCGCCGTGGTCACCGCCGCCCGGCTGCGGCTGGTCCCCGACCCCGGCCCGGGCTGGGTGGTGCTGGTCGGCTGCGGGTCGGTCGCCGACGCGCTCGCCCTGCTGCCGAGGTCCGGGGTGCGGGCCGCCGAGGTCATGCTCGCCGCCGGGGTCGACCTGGTACGCCGGGTGGCCGGCCTGCCACGCCCGCTGCGCCGTGACTGGCCGGTCTACCTGCTGCTCGAGACCGACCATCTGCCCGACCTGCCCGGCGAGGTCGACGCCGCCGTCGACGAGCGCCTGTGGGCCTACCGCGAGCGCCACACCGAGGCCGTCTCGACCCTCGGTGTCCCCCACAAGCTCGACGTCAGCGTGCCGCTCGACCGGTTGGCCGAGCTGGTCGAGGCGCTGCCGGGCGCGGCCTCGCCGTACGAGCTGTTCGTCTTCGGCCACCTCGCCATGGGCAACCTGCACGTGAACGTGATCGGGCCGGCTCCCGACGACGAGGAGGTGGACGACCGGGTGCTGCGGCTCGTCGCAGACCTCGGCGGCAGCATCGCGGCCGAGCACGGCATCGGGGTCGCCAAGACGCGCTGGCTCAGGTTGACCCGCAGCCCCGCCGAGATCGACGTTATGCGCACCATCAAGGGGGCACTGGACCCCCATGGGCTTCTCAACCCGGGTGTGCTGCTGCCGTGACGCCGCCTGCCGGTGACAAACTGAACGCCGTGACTGCCGAGCCGCAGGGTGTCGTCTCGCGCTCACGCATCCAGGTCGTCGCGCACCGCGGCTCGTCCGAGACCGTGCCGGAGCACACGCTGGCGGCCTACCTGCGGGCCATCGACGACGGCGCGGACGCGCTCGAGTGCGACGTGCGGCTCACCCGCGACGGCCACCTCGTGTGCGTCCACGACCGCCGCATCGACCGCACCTCCAACGGCCGCGGGGTCCTGTCGACCCTCGAGCTGGCCGAGCTGTCCGAGCTCGACTGGGGCTCGTGGCGGGACACCTGGGCGGACTACGAGGACCCGGAGGTGCCCGACCGGGACCGCGCCCAGATCCTGACCCTCAGGCGGCTGCTCGAGACGGTCGCCGACGCGTCCCGCCCGGTCGAGGTGGCGATCGAGACGAAGCACCCGACGCGGTACGCGGGCCTGGTCGAGCGCCGCCTGGTCGACCTGCTGGACCGCTTCGGCTGGGCGCACCCGCGGCTGGGCCGGCGCTCGCCGGTGCGGGTCATGAGCTTCTCCCAGCTCTCGCTGCGGCGGATGCGCCAGCTCGCGCCGAGCGTGGACACGGTGGCGCTGTGGGAGCGGTTGCCGCTGCGGTTCCGCGACGGCGCGCTGCCCCCCGGCGTACGCATCGCCGGCCCCAGCATCGAGGTGGTGCGCGCCCACCCCCGCTACGTCGAGCGCGTTCAGCGCCACGGGCACCAGGTGCACGTCTGGACCGTGGACCGGCCCGAGGACGTCAGCCTGTGCATCGACCTCGGCGTGGACGCGATCATCACGAACCGGCCGGCGCAGGTGCTGGACGCGCTGGGACGCTCCCCCGCCGGATGACGTGACGCAATCCTCACCCGCCGTCTCGTTTCGCCCAGGACGGCGCGGGAACGAGGTAGCCGAAGCTCGGGATCCGAGCGACGTGCTGTTCCACGGGGGCCAGGCGCGCCGGCCGGTCCGAAGGTGTCTGACGGGAGGGACGCTGATGTCGGTCGCCGGCAACGGCACGACCGCCTCCCTCGCCGTGCCCCACTCCAGGGCCAGCGTGTCGGTGGTGCGCCATGCGTTCGCCGACCGGCTCGTCGACTCCGGCGTGGCGCCGCCCGACCGCGAGGACGCGGTGCTCGTGCTCTCCGAGCTCGTCAGCAACGCGATCAAGCACGCCGCTCCCCTGCCGACCGGCGAGATCAGGGTCCGCTGGGCCATCGAGGACGGCTGCGTCCACGTCGAGATCACCGACGGCGGCGCCATGACCCGGCCGCACGCCGGCGTGGCCGCCGTGTCCGCCCTCGGCGGTCGCGGCCTGGACATCGTGCGCCACGTCAGCAGCCAGTGGGGCGTCACCGAGAGCCCGGACTCCGGCACGGTCTGGGCCGAGGTGCCGCGGACGTCGTAGCCGGGCCGGGGGAGTTGTACTCGCCCCGGCACCGCGCTCGCCGCGTTACGCCTTCCAGGGCACCTGGTAATACTTGCAGCCGATGGAACTCGCGCACTGGTACCAGCGGCCGGTGTGCAAGGTGCCGGTGTACCACGCCATCGTGGCGTAGCCCTCGGCGCTGAACTTGCCGTAGTAGTCGTCGTGGTAGTTGGTCGAGCCCTGCAACTTTGTGCTGTTCTGCGAATAGTCGGTCGAACTCGGGTACCAGGCCCGCCACGATGACGAACTGATCGAGGAGAACAGGAACTGCGTAGAGCCGCAATAGCCGTCCGGGCCGGTCTGCTGGATGCGGCAGTGGATCCGCCAGTCCAGCGAGATGATCCTCGGTCCGCCGTCCCAGATGATCAGGGCTCGCCACCGCGGATACGCCCCGTTGAAACTTTGCCGCAGCACCTGGTCGAAGTTGCCGATGTTCCCGCTGCTGTCGCCGTACGCGCCGTTGCCCTTCACCTCGGCGATCTGCGAAGTGACCAGCCGCCCGCAGGTGGTCCCGCTCTCGCACCAGGTGTCGTAGTCGTCGGTCGACAGGGTCGTGAAGTCACTGCCGCCCGAGGTGTCCGGCGTTCCTGGCGCGGTCGCGGTGGTGTCCTCGATCACGTCGCGGGCGATGATCCGGGTCGTGCTGACCTGCCTGCCTGCCGCATCCCTGGTGGTCGTGGTCAGTTGCCCGCCGAGGCAGACCCACCGTTCTGGCCGCTCCCTCTGCGCGGTGTCCAGGCATGCCTGCAGAGCCGGGCCCGCCTGCGTCCCGGCCGGTAGCCCTCGCCAGGCAGGCTCGGCCGAGGCTGCCTGCGTCCCGGCCATCGGCAAGCCCAGACACAGCCCGGCGATCAGCACCCATGCGCGTCGCTTCATTCCCGGTCCCCCTTACGGTCCGTAGTGATCTTCTTGCGGACGGTAGCAACGGGATGGGGGCGTGTCGATAGATCCTGCGGGGGGCCAGGCCCACTGCCGCAGGCGCGATCTTGACCGATCTAACACCGGCCGCCGGGACCATCCGGCAGGATGCCGCTCGTGACACATGACCAGTCCTGGTGGGTGTGCGCCTGGGGGCACGTGTTCTCCCGGGATGCCGCCGAACCTCGGCCGCCGTCCTGCCCCGGGGTCGCCAACGCTGAGGTCTGCGGGACCGCAGAACTGCACGGTCCCTTCGACCGGGATCGCGCCGAGCAGGTCGCGGCCGGTCGGGGAGTTCCCCCGGCGCCGTCGGCTGCGCGCGTCGCTCGGTCCGTTCGGGAGGTGGCCACCGGACGGCTCCTGCCAGAGCGTGCCGCCGACTGGGCCGCCGTCTGGGTGGACACGGGCCAGATCAACGAGGCCGACGCGGTGGCGGCGCGGGGTCTGCGCATGCTCCGCGACCTGCGCGAAAAGCCGATCGAGGACGCGCGTCCGCTCCTCGACGAATGGTTGCGGGAGCACGCCGAGCACTCTGGAAACTGATCAACAGGGCCGCGTACTGCCGCGTCCAGACCGGGGGCGGGCGCACCGCACGCCGGGCGGTCGTACGCCGGGTGGCTCGCGTAGTCTCACGCGCGTCCCGCCCCGCCACCGGCAAGGAGTCCCGTTCATGGGCAAGAAGGCCGCCCGCCGCCGCAGCGCCGCCGCCCGACCGTCGAGCCCGGGGCCGTCCGGCCAGGGGCCGTCGGGCCAGGGCGAGGTGCCCGTCGTCGCTGGGCGCGAGCCGTGTCCGTGCGGGTCCGGGCGCCGGTACAAGGCCTGCCACGGCCGCGCCGCCGGTGCGGCGGCCGAGGCGTTCGTGGCCCGGCCGTTCGAGGGCCTCGCCGGTGAGTGCGACTGGGTCGCCCTACGGGAGATCGTGCCCGCGGCCACCGCCGAGCTCACCCTCACCGGCGAGCACGCCGGCCGGGGCGTCACCCTCGCGACCGTGCTGCCGATGGCCTGGCCGGGTCTGGTGCGCCAGGACGGCGCGGTCTACGTCGGGCTGCAGGTGCCCGGCGGCTCCGGCGACGCGAGCCGGGACGTCGCCGACGCGCTGCTGCAGGCCCTCGCGGCCGAGCCGGGGACGCCCATCGCGCCCGGTGCCTTGCCCGGTCCGGGCCCGCGCCTGCAGGACCTGCTCGACCCCTCGGCGCCGCTCGACGTACGCGTCCACCAGGGCTTCGACTTCTGGCTGGACGGCGTGGAGGAGCGCACCCCCGAGGTCGTCGCGTCCATGGAGCGGGCCAACGAGGCGGTCGTGCCGACGACCCGGCTCGGCTCGGTCGAGGCGGCCTACTGGTGCGACATTCGCGGCCGCAACCACCTGCGCTGGGTCATGCCGCACGAGGAGGACGCACTCCTGGACGCGATGGCCCGGCTGCACGCCGCGGACGCCGACCGGGTCGACGAGGGCAGCAGGTACGTCGGGTCGTTCCGCGCGCACGGCCTGCTCGTGCCGGTGTGGGACCTTGCGCCCGGCACGCCCGCCGAGGCGCTGGAGGAGCCGGCCGCCGCGTTCGCCACGCGGCTGGCCGAGGCGCTCGCCGACACCTCGCCGCTCACCGACGCCCAGCGCCGGGCCCGGTCCGGTCTGCGCGGACGCCAGCTGACCCTGCGCTGATCCCGGCCGAGCGCGATCATCGCGGGGGCCGGGGGCGTCCGGTCGTGACGCCGGCTGTGACCGAAAATTGACCGGTTGTCTTGGCCCGAGATGGTTGCGCGAGCACGCGCATCGGATATCGTGGCCGGCAGACCCGAGCGCTGCTGCATCCCCCGTCGGTTGCGCTCGGGTCCTTCCATTTCCGTTGCCCGGTAAGGCGATCGCTGCGGATTCCGTGGCTCCCGGGCGGCCCGGCGGATGATCAGCCGTGCAGCGGCTGCCGGGCGACGGGGCAGGACATGCAGCGGGGGCCGCCCCGGCCGCTGCCCAGCTCGCTCCCGGCGATCGCGACGACCTCGATGCCGGCCTCCTCGAGGCGCTCGTTGGTCTCCACGTTCCGCTCGTAGGCGACGGCCAGCCGCGGCCCGATCGCCAGCGTGTTGTTCCCGTCGTCCCACTGCTCGCGCTCGGCGGTGATCGGGTCGAGCCCGGTGTCGATGACCCGCAGGGTGTCGATGCGCATCGCCTTCGCGGCCGCGACGAGGAACGGCTCGAGGCCGCTCACGTGCAGTCTCTCGTCGCTGTCGGTCACCGTGTAGGCGGCCAGGGTGTCGGCGATGTTCGGGTACATCACGACCGCGTCCCGGTCGACCATCGTGCACACGGTGTCCAGGTGCATGGTCGCGCGCTCCTGGGCGATCGGCACCGCCAGCACGGTGCTCGCCAGCCCCCGGTCGAAGACCCGGCGGGCCAGCCTCTCGACGCCGGCAGGCGTCGTACGCTCACCGACGCCCACGGCGAGCACGCCCGGCGCGAGCAGCAGCACGTCGCCGCCCTCGAGCGGCTCGAACTGCGGGCCGTAGACGTGCTCGGTGCCGGCGAACCGCGGGTGGTGGCGGTAGATCGCCCGGGTCAGCGTGGTCTCCCGCATGCGGGCCGGCATCGCCAGGCTGGTGACGGCGACCTCGTCACGGATCCACACGCTCGAGTCACGGGTGAAGAGCAGGTTCGGCAGCGGGTCGATGACGAAGTCGTGCCGGTCCATGAACCGGTAGGTCAGGCCGCCGACCGGCGTCAGCTCCTCGTGCGCCAGGCCGGCCATCAGCACCGTGGCCAGGTCCTCCGGGTGCAGCCCGGCGAGGTAGGCGCCGACCGCGGTCCGCAGCGTCTCCCCGAGGCGCGGGTCGGCGAGGACCTCCGCGATCGACTCCTCGCGCGCGGCCGGCACCTCGAGCGCCTCGGCGAGCAGGTCGGCGAGGTAGAGCACCTCGACGTCGTGGTCGCGCAACGCCTGGGCGAACGCGTCGTGCTCGTCCTGCGCCCGCCCCACCCACGGGATGCCGTCGAAGAGCAGTTTGTCGTTGTTGCGTGGCGTGAGCCGCTTGAGCTCGTGACCCGGGCGGTGAAGCAGCACGGTGCGCAGCCGGCCGACCTCGCTGTCGGCGCCGTGGGGGGTGACCATCCCCGAAGCGTAGCCGCGGCCGTCGACCTAGCCACCTTGGCCGAACAGCAGAGCGCTGTCGCCGAACTCGTGCCACAGGTAGCGCTGCTCGAGGGCGGCGTCGTAGGCCCGGCGTACGACGTCCGCCCCGACGACCGCCTCGAGTAGCAGCAGGTGCGACGCCTCCGGCTCGTGGAAGCCGGTCACCAGCCCGTCGACCACGCGCGGTGGCCGGTCCGGGCCGAGGACCAGGTCGGTCCAGCCCTCGCCGGGCCGCACCGAGCCGTCGGTCCCGGCCACGGTCTCCAGGGCGCGCACGACCGTCGTGCCGACCGCCACGACCCGGCTGCCGCGGCGCCGGGCATCGGTGACGAGATCGGCGGTGTGGCGCGGCACGGCGAAGCGTTCGGCCGGCGGAGGCTCGTGCGCCTCCAGCGAGGAGACGCCACAGTGCAGCACGACCGGCGTCACGACCACGCCGGACGTGACCAGGTCGGTCACCAGGTCGCTGGTGAAGGGACGGCCGGCGCTGGGCATCTCGGCGCTGCCGGGGTGCCGGGCGAACACGGTCTGGTGGCTCTGCAGCGGCCAGCGGTCGTGCAGGTAGCCGTAGGCGATCGGCCGGCCGCGGCGGCCGAGGTACGCCATCACGCCGCCCTCCACGCCCGCGTCGGCCACCCAGAGGCGGCTGCCGGTCTCGACCGTGCGGTCGGGGAAGCCGGCGCGCAGGGCCAGGGTGACGCCGTCCGGCAGCGTGACCCGCTCGCCGGCGGAGGCGTCACGGATCGGGCCGGTGCCGTCGGCCCGCCGCAGCTCGA
>DASVBJ010000189.1:0-6880 GCA_036375895.1 Actinomycetes bacterium
CGACACGTCGAAGGTGCCGCCCCCGAGGTCGAAGACCAGGATGGTCTGGTCGTGCTCGCCCTTGTCCAGGCCGTACGCCAGGGCGGCGGCCGTGGGCTCGTTGACGATGCGCAGCACGTTGAGGCCCGCGATCTCGCCGGCCTCCTTGGTGGCCTGGCGCTGGGCGTCCTCGAAGTACGCCGGGACGGTGATGACCGCGTCGGTGATGCTCTCCCCGAGGTAGGCCTCGGCGTCGCGCTTGAGCTTCATCAGCACCCGCGCGGAGATCTCCTGCGCGGTGTACTTCTTGTCGTCGACCTCGATCGACCAGTCGGTGCCCATGTGCCGCTTGACCGACCGGATGGTCCGGTCGACGTTCGTGACCGCCTGGCGCTTCGCGACCTCGCCGACGAGCACCTCTCCGTTCTTGGCGAAGGCCACGACGGACGGCGTGGTCCGCGAGCCCTCGGCGTTGGCGATGACGGTGGGCTCGCCGCCCTCCAGGACCGAGACGACGGAGTTGGTCGTCCCGAGGTCGATACCGACCGCACGTGCCATGGTGGTTGTTCCTCCGGATGAGCAGGGTTGAGTCTGAGTGGCTCAAGTGTCGGCAGCATCGTCGATCCTGTCAAGAAACCTGAGTCCAGTCGGCTCAACTTTGCCCACCGCTGCGCTGTTCCCGCCCGGCCGCCAGAAATCTGGCGGCTCGCTGTGCCGCCATGCCGCCCGCGTCGGCGTTTCCAGGGATCTGTGCGCGAGCCGCCGTCGCGGCGGACACTCGGCATGGAGGGGCATGGAGGGGCACGGAGCGGCATTCAGCGGCATTGACCGGCATGAAGCGACAGGGGAGGACGGATGGCAACGGACGACGCGGGCAGACCGGCGGCGGGCACGGACCCCGGCCCGCTCGGCAGTCGCCCCTGGCTGGCGAGCTATGCGCCCGGAGTCCCCGCTGACGTCAAGGTCCCGGCCGAGTCGCTGCCCGAGATGCTGGCGGCGAGTGCCCGGCGCTACGCCGGCCGGGTCGCGCTCGACTTCTTCGGCGCCGAGACGACGTACGCCGAGCTGGCCGACGAGGTGGGCCGGGCCGCCGAGTCGTTGCGGGCCCTGGGCGTGCGAGCCGGGGACCGGGTGGCGCTGGTGCTGCCCAACTGCCCACAGCACGTGGTGGCCTTCTACGCCACGCTGCGCCTGGGCGCCGTGGTCGTCGAGCACAACCCGCTCTACACGGAGAGCGAGCTCGAGCACCAGCTGGCCGACTGCGCGGCGACGGTCGCCGTCTGCTGGGACAAGACGGCACCCGTGATCGACGGCATGCGCGGCCGCACCAGCCTGAGGACGGTCCTCGCGGTCGACCTCACCAGCGCGCTGCCCTGGCGGATGCGACTCGCGTTGCTCCTGCCGGTGGCCAGGGCCCGGGCGGCGCGCGCCGCGATGACCGGTCCCCTGCCGCACGGCGTCCTGCGCTGGGAGCGTGTCGCGTCGTCGACCGGCCCGCTCGCCGAGGGGCACCCGCTGCCGCAGCCGGAGGACATCGCGCTGCTGCAGTACACCGGCGGGACGACGGGGACGCCGAAGGGAGCGATCCTCACCCACCGGAACCTGCGCGCGAACGCAGCACAGGGCCGAGCCTGGATCCCCGGCCTCGAGGAGGGCGAGGAGACGGTGTACGCGGTGCTGCCGCTGTTTCACGCGTACGGCCTGACGCTCTGCCTGACCTTCTCGTTGAGCGTGGGGGCGACCCTGGTGCTGCTGCCGCGCTTCGACCTGGACCAGATGCTGGCCGCGATCCGGCGCCGCCCGCCGACGTTCCTTCCCGGGGTGCCGCCGATCTACGAGCGGGTGGCCATGGCGGCCCGCGAGCGCGGAGTCGACCTCACCTCGATCCGCTACGCGATCTCCGGGGCCATGGCGCTGCCGCCTGCCGTGGTCGAGACGTGGGAGGCCGTCACCGGCGGTCTGCTCGTCGAGGGCTACGGGATGACCGAGACCTCACCCGTGGCACTCGGCAACCCGATCGCGCCGTCCCGCCGGCCGGGAACGGTCGGCGTCCCCTTCCCGTCCACCGGGATCCGCATCGTCGACGCCGACGACCCGTCGGAGGACCTGCCGATCGGCGCGGAGGGCGAGCTGCTCATCCGCGGTCCCCAGGTCTTCGCCGGGTACTGGAACCGGCCGGAGGAGACCGCTGCCGTGCTGCTCCCCGGCGGCTGGCTGCGCACGGGCGACATCGCGGTCGCGGACAACGACGGCTTCGTCCGGATCGTCGACCGGATCAAGGAGCTGATCATCACCGGTGGCTTCAACGTCTACCCGTCCGAGGTCGAGGGCGTCCTGCTGGAGCTCCCCGAGGTCGAGGACGTCGCCGTGGTCGGCGTCCCGGCGGGCGGCGATGCCGGCGAGGAGGTCGTCGTCGCCGTCGTCCCCGCCGCCGGCGCGACGGTGGATCCGGAGCGGGTGCGCGCGTTTGCGCGCGAGCGGCTGGCGGCCTACAAGGTGCCCCGTCGCGTGGTGATCGTGAAGGAGCTGCCGCGCTCCCAGATCGGCAAGGTGCTCCGCCGCCGCGTCCGAGACCGGATCGCGGCCGGCGAGCAGGGCGCCGGATGACGGTGGTTGGTCCGTCCTCGCCCGGGCATGGGTTGTGACAGGCAACGCCAGACGTCGGGAGAGGAGCACGCATGGCCGGCAAGGGTGGGTCCATCACGTGGAAGGTCTTCGGCGGGCTCTCCGCGGTCTTCGCGGGCATCGCGGCGCGGAAGCTGCTCGTCACGACCGTCACGAAGACCACCGGCAAGACCCCGCCGGCGAACCCCGAGGCACCGGACACCTCCTGGCAGGAGGCGGTCGCCTGGGCGCTGCTGAGCGGCGCGGCGATCGGGGTGGCCCGGATGCTGGCCACCCGCAAGGCGGCGGGCTACTACCGCCGGTCGACCGGTCACCTGCCGCCCGGCATGGAGGAGGTCACCTGACCGTCGCGGCCGGCCCAGCGGGGGGTCGACTGACGTACGCTCGACGCATGCTTCCCACCCTGCGGGACAGCCGCGGCAAACCGGCCGCAGGCATGCGGCTGCTCGCCGGGCTGGTGGCCCTGGGCCTGCTGATGCTGGCCGCCCCCGCGCTCGTGCCGGTGCTCCGCTGGGCCGCGGGGCTGGTCTTCTAGCTCACCAGCCGAAGCCAGCTCACCAGCCGAAGCCGGCGTCCCACGTCACGCGAGCCAGCGCGGCCTGCCCCGACGTGTTCGGGTGGAAGTAGTCCCACGTGCTGACCTGGCTGAACACGAACGGGTAGTCGAACACCGCGTTGGCGTCGAACCGGCAGTTGGGGCCGTAGGCCGCGCAGGCGTTCGCGAGCGCCGTGTTGTAGTCGATCACCCGCTGGCGCACCCGGTCCCTCCGGGCTGCGTCCGTGCTCGATGTCGAGGTCGGGTTCTTGAGCATCGACTGGCAGATGCCGTACGTCGACCACGCCGTGCGCGCCGCCCAGCTGTCCTTGCCGATGTACCAGAGCCGCTTGATGTCGGGGATCGACACGACCAGCACCGAGGCCGTGGGGCGGCCCGCCTTCAGCGCGTCGAGCCCCGACTGGAGGCTGGACGTGAAGGACGAGACCGACGTCATCGTCGACTCGCTGCTCGTGCAGGCGTCGTTGGCGCCCAGCAGGATCGTGACGTAGTCGGCCCGCTGGCTGACGGCGTACGAGACCTGGGTGGACAGGGCCGACATCTTCGCGCCGGTCTTGGCGTCGTTGTAGTTGTAGCCACCGAGCGCCGGGTTCCTGGCGAGCAGGCGCAGGTAGTGACTGTTGACCGAGGAGTACGACCCGGTGCTCCAGGACCGGCTGGGGCAGTCGACGTACCAGCCGCAGGCGTTGTAGCCGCGGGTGATCGAGTCGCCCAGCGAGGCCATCCGGTTCGGCAACGGCGGCGGCGCCGCAGCGGCCGGTGTGGCCGGGCCGACGAGCAGCGCTGCGAGGAGCGCGGCGAGGAGAAGAGCGGCGAGCCGACGGGCTGGCGAGCGGCGCATGGAAAACCCCCCGATGATCAGCGTGTGAGCTCACCGTAGGCTCGCGTCCGAGCGCCAACAAGAGGCCGATATGCCCGGCTAAGTTACCGGCGAGTATGGTTTCGCTGACGCCTACGCTGACCCCGGCATCCTGACCCCTCGCAGGAGGATCCGTGAGACTCGCCATCGGCCTCGCCCTTACCGTGGTGGCGCTCGCCATCGCCGGTCGGCGCGTGCACTGGCTCTACCGGCTGATCAGGTCCGGCCAGCCGGCACCCGGTCGCCTCGACGGCATCGGCACCCGCGCCAAGGACCAGCTGCTCGAGGTCTTCGGTCAGCGCAAGCTGCTCAAGTGGTCGGTCCCGGGCGCCGCGCACTTCCTCACGTTCTGGGGCTTCCTCATCCTGGGCGCGACGATCCTCGAGGCCTACGGGGCGCTGTTCGACCGCGACTTCGCGATCCCGCTGATCGGACACTGGACGCTGCTGGGGTTCCTCGAGGACTTCTTCGCGGTGGCCGTCCTGTGCGCGCTGGCGGTGTTCAGCGTCATCCGGGTCAAGCAGGCCCCCGCGCGCAAGCAGCGCTCGTCGCGGTTCTACGGCTCGCACACCGGCGCCGCCTGGCTCGTGCTGTTCATGATCTTCAACGTGGTCTGGACGCTGCTGCTCTACCGCGGCGCGCAGATCAACACCGGCGTCTTCCCGTTCCAGGACGCCGGGTGGTGGACGTTCGCGTCCAAGGCCACCGCCGAGGTGCTCGAGCCGCTGGGCGAGGACGCCAACGAGGCGCTGGAGACTATCGGCATCCTGCTGCAGATCGCCGTGGTGCTCGGGTTCCTGGTGCTGGTCGTCTACTCCAAGCACCTGCACATCTTCCTGGCGCCGGTGAACGTGTTGACCAAGCGCGAGCCGAACGCGCTCGGCCCGCTGCTGCCGATGATGGCCGACGGCAAGCCGATCGACTTCGAGAACATCGACGAGCTCGACGAGGAGACGGCGTTCGGCCGCGGCAAGGTCGAGGACTTCACGTGGAAGGGGATGCTCGACTTCGCCACGTGCACCGAGTGCGGGCGCTGCCAGTCGCAGTGCCCCGCGTGGAACACCGGCAAGCCGCTGTCCCCCAAGCTCGTGATCATGGACCTGCGTGACCACCTCTTCGCGAAGGCACCGGCGATCCTGGGGGCCGACGGCAAGGCCGTCACCGGGGTCGAGGAGGCCGGGACGGAGTCCGCCGAGGCGGGGGCGGCACACCACGGCGTACCGGAGTCCGGCTTCGGCCGCGTCACCGGCAGCGGCCCGGCGCAGGCCGAGCGACCGCTGGTCGGCACCGCCGAGCAGGGCGGGGTCATCGACCCGGACGTGCTCTGGTCCTGTACGACGTGTGGTGCCTGCGTCGAGCAGTGCCCCGTCGACATCGAGCACGTCGACCACATCGTCGACATGCGCCGCTTCCAGGTGCTGGTCGAGTCGTCGTTCCCGAGCGAGGCCGGGACGATGCTCAAGAACCTCGAGAACAAGGGCAACCCGTGGGGCATGAACGCCCGGGCCCGCCTGGACTGGACCGAGGGACTGGACTTCGAGGTCCCGGTCCTCGGCGACACCGTCGAGGACCTGTCCGAGGTGGAGTACCTCTACTGGGTCGGCTGTGCCGGCGCCCTCGAGGATCGGGCGAAGAAGACCACCCGCGCGTTCGCGGAGCTGCTGCACACCGCGGGGGTGCGGTTCGCGGTGCTCGGCGAGGCCGAGGCCTGCACGGGCGACCCGGCGCGGCGGCTGGGCAACGAGTTCGTGTTCCAGATGCTCGCGGCGCAGAACGTCGAGACGCTCAACGAGGCCAAGGCCACCAAGATCGTCGCGACCTGCCCGCACTGCTTCAACACGCTGGCCCGTGAGTACCCGCAGGTGGGCGGCCGGTACGAGGTCATCCACCACACCCAGCTGCTCTCGGCGCTCGTCGAGGAGGGCCGGCTCACCCCGGTCACCCCGGTCGAGGGCCTGGTGACCTACCACGACCCGTGCTACCTCGGGCGGCACAACAAGGTCTACACCCCGCCGCGCGAGGTGCTCGGCACCGTGCCGGGACTGCGCTCGCAGGAGATGCACCGCTGCAAGGAGCGCGGCTTCTGCTGCGGCGCGGGCGGCGCGCGAATGTGGATGGAGGAGAAGATCGGCAAGCGGGTCAACGTCGAGCGCGTCGACGAGGCGCTCGCCCTCGACCCCGACATCGTGTCGACGGCCTGCCCGTTCTGCCTGGTCATGCTCGGCGACGCCGTGACCGCGAAGAAGCAGGACGGCGGCGCCCGCGAGGACGTCGAGGTCGTCGACGTCTCCCAGCTGCTGCTGAAGTCGGTGCGGCACGCGCCGATCACGGTGGTGCCCGTTCCGGACGAGACGCCGGCAGCCGTCGCCGACCCACCCGCGCCGACCGGCACCGACGGCGGCACCGAGACCTGAGGCGTCCACACCGGAGCTGATGGTCAGGTGGTTCGTGCGCCCCGCACGGGGGCGAAGGCACGCAGCTCGGGGAGCCGCACGGCGAGCAGCGCCACGGCCGCCAGGCAGGCGAGGCCTCCGCTGAGGATCGCGGCGCTGCCGCCGGATGCGGCCGCCACGAGTCCCGCCCGAAACCCTCCGACCTGAGGTCCAGCGACACCGACCACCTGCTCCAGCGCGGCGACCCGGCCGCGGACGGCATCCGGCGTCGAGCTCTGGACCACGGTCCCGCGGGAGATGACCGCCCACGTGTCCGCGGCGCCGGCGACCGCGAGCAGCGCGAGCACGGCGGGGAGCGGGCTGACCAGCCCCACCAGCGCCAGGGCGGCGCCCCAGCCGGCACCACAGGCGAGCAGCACGCGCCCGGGCCGGGCGCTGCGGGACACCGACCCGGACAGCATGGAGGCG
>DASVBJ010000063.1:0-9255 GCA_036375895.1 Actinomycetes bacterium
TGAGCACGATCCGGTCGGTGGCGTCGGCGCCGGTCGGTGCACCGTTGGCGATGTCGACCGACGGGGCCGGCGCGAGGTCGTTGCGGGCTCCCGCCACACCGTCACTCACACAGCGGCCGATGGACGGCTCGAAGGCGTTGCACGAGTCGAATGCCGTGGTCACGGTGCGCGGACGGGTCCACGTGGCGCCCCCGTCGTACGACTTGATGAGCTGGATCACTCCCTCTCCCGGCGCACCCACGGCGAACTGGTAGTCGAAGACGTAGACGACGCCAGCCGAGTCCGTACGCACGGTGCAGCCCGAGCGGCCGAACCCGTTGCGGCTGTGCGTGTTGTTCGTCGCCGAGGTGACCTGCTTCTGCGTCCACGACTCGCCACCGTCCCGAGAGGTCAGCACGAACAGCGGCTGGGAGACGCTGGGGCCGGAGCGGAAGCCGGCGTAGCAGACGTAGGCGTTGCCGAAGTGGGGGCTGGAGCTCGCGTTGTCCGCGTAGATCTGCTCCTTGTCGGAGAAGAGTGCCGAGTTCTGCTTGCTCGCGATGACCGGGTCGCTCCAGGCGGAGTTGTCGCCGGCCGCGGCGGCCTGCACGTCGTCGGTGTGCGACACCGCGATCGCCTCGAACCCCTTGAAGGCCGCCGAGCCCGGCAGGTTGGATGCGAGGTTCGCGTAGTACAGCCGGGACCCGTTCTCCCACGAGAAGCCGCCCGGCCCCGGCGCGGGGCCGAAGGCAAGGGCCGCGTCGCCGTCGGAGACCAGGCCGTTGGTGTCGTAGTTCGGCAGCGTCCCGATGTCCCCTGTCTCAGGCGTGCACGGCGGGTCGGTGTCGCCGACGACTCCGGTGCAGTTGCGCGCGCTCAGGCCCGTGTACGTCGGTTGGGTCCAGGTGTGACCGGAGTCGAAGGAGAAGTAGACACCCGAGCCGCCGACCCCGTCGGTGAAGGGGCAGGTGTTGTCGGTGCCCGCGTTGCATGCCTCCATGTCGATGTTGTCGTTCGACCCCGCGACCAGCACGTTGGGGTTGCTGGGGTCGACAGTGATTGCCGGCTCGTTCTGCTTGTTGGCCGAGAACGGGCCGACCGGGCTGCCATTGGAGATGAGCACGTCACCGCCGTTGACCGCCCCGGCCGGAGCCGACGCGAACGCGACCGGGGCGATGGCTAGCGCGCCTGCGGCAATGGCTGACACGACACGTCTTCTGTGCACGGCGCCTCCCAGCGTCGGACGGATGACTAGGAGCGGCTCGCTCGCGCCTGCGACACCCCCGTGACGAGCCGTGCGCGAGTCGCCGTGGGACATGAGCACTATGTGCCGGGGTGTCCGTGTGCGCAATAGGCCCCGGCGGATTCACGCGCTCGCCGGGGCCCTTCCCCCGCGTCGGAGACGGCGGCAGGATGTGGACATCCCCGACCCCGGGGACAGCCGCACGCCACTCATCCAGACGATCACGGGCACACGATCACGGGCCAGGGCCGGATCAGCCGGTGAGGTTCCCCAGTCGAGCCCCGCCGGCGATCCGGTTTCGATGCCTGGCACCCGGGCACGGCGGATCAGGGAAGGTTCCGCCCGTCTCGAGTCAGCGAGGGAGCGCCATGACCATGCCGAAGCTGGAGATCGCACAGGGCTGGGTCGGCCAGGAGATCCTCGACGTCCACGGTGAGCGGCTCGGCACCTGCACGAGCATGTACACGGACGACGCCACGCTGGTGCCGGAGTGGCTTCGCGTGCAGCTCGCCGACGGCCGCGAGGTGCTGGCGCCGATCCTCGACGCTGCCGGCAGCGACGAGGGGGTGCGCCTGGCAGTCGACGGAGCCGTCGTCCGTTCCGCGCCCACGTCGGGCACACACGGGCACGCCACCGAGACCGAGGAGATGGATCTCTACCGTCACTACGGCATCCCGCACTCGACCGCGGCCTCCAGCACGGTCCTTCCGCCGATCGACACCTCCCGCGGCGGTGCCGCGCCAGGTGTCATGAGGCACTGGATGAAGCCTCTCCTCGTTGCCGCTGGAGCGGGTGCCGCGGCGGCCGCCGTCGGGACGATGGGCGTACGCAGGTGGCGGGCACGCGCGACCCCTCCCCGGGTGCGGTGGGCACGGTCCGGCCGGGAGCGGGCGGGCCGGGTCGGCGGCGCCGCCGCTCGGGGGACGATGAGCACGGCCGCTGCCGGTGTCATGGCCGGTCAGGCCCTCGCGGGTCCGGCCGGGCGCCTGAGCCGGCGGTCCGCGCAGGCCGTCACCAGCGCGACCGCCGGGGCCGTGCCGATCGTGGCCGCCGGCGCCGCCGAGGCGCAACGCGCGGTCCGTCGCACGCCGCGCGGCGCGGTGATGATCGCCGGCGCCGGCTTCGTGCTCGGCTATGCCGTCAGGGCGCTGACCCGTCGACGCGCGGTGCACGAGGAGGTCCCGCTGCTCGAGCCGGGCGCCGAGGCCGGGAGCGACGTCACCGGCTGATCCACAGGACGGCCGGCTGGTTCACCGGTTGTGTCGGCGGCCGCTGCCAGCATCGGCGGCAACCGACCCGGAGGTGCGCCATGAACCAAGCCCAGCTGATCGCCTGGCTCGACCAGGAGGATGCCCGCGTCTCGTCCTACATCCGCGAGTTCGGCGTCTCGATCGAGTACGTCGGTGGAGGCATCTGCTCCGCGCCCGGCTGCGCCTGCGGAGCGGACGACGAGGGGCCGCCGTTCGCGTACACCATCGGGCTCTTCGGACTGGGCCATCCGGAGCTGCTCATCTTCGGCGTCAACGCCGGCACGGCCCTTGGCGTGCTCAACGAGCTGAGCGACCGCGTGCGACGCGGCGCGAACCTCGTGCCCGGTGAGCTGCTGACCTGCGGGCAGTGGCCGCACCGCATCGTCCCGGAGGTGGTTCCGAACCCGGGAGAGATCGTCTTCGGGGCCAACCGCCACTACCAGCGGCCGGACGCCGCGTCGGTGCCGGTGCTGCAGCTCAGCTACGACGACGCGGCGGGCAGGTTCCCGTGGGAGCCGGGCCACACCGCGCCGGAGATGCAGCCCCGACCCGGCACGTTCCGGGCCTGAGCGGGAGCCCGGCCGTGCGCGTCGAGCCGAGCAGAGCCCGGCCTACCCCGCCGACGGTCTCGCTGAGCCGTCCCACTGCCAGCCGCCCCACCGGCTGGGGACCGACAACTGCGACAGGGCGAGCGCCGAGCCGTGCGACACCTCCGGCTTGCGACCGTCGGCACAGGTCTCACACCCGAGCAGCACGGACAGCAGTCGCCGGTGCTGCTCCCATACCGCGCCGGCCTCGATCGAGCGGCCGACCACCGGGCTGCCCGGGCTGCCGCACCGCTGCCCGGGCGCCCCGGCTCGCAGCATCGGGCACGTGGCAGGTGCCGGGCGCACCTCCCATCCGGGGGCGCTCACCGGCGGCAGATCGACAAGACCAGTGGGTACGACGTGCAGGCCCGCCGCGTCGAGCCGCACCACCGCGGGCTGACCGAGCAGTCGTCCGAGGGCGGCGGCGCCGTCCGGTGAGAAGTCGTCGAGGATCACCGACTCCTCGACCCAGGCGCGACCCGCCTCGTACGTCACGGCCAGCCAGTAGTCGACAGCCATTGCTGCGAGGTGCCGGCGCAGGCCCTCACCGCCGGTCAGGTTCCGCATCAGGGTCGTCGGCTCGCCGCGCGGGTTCCACGCGCTGACCAGGTAGGCCGGCAGCGGGAACGGCGAGGCTGCGGTCGGGGTGGACGTCGGGACGGAGGTCGGCACGATGTCGACCGAGCCCTGGTCGACCCGCAGCCGGATCCGCTGGTTCAGGTAGGAGTCCGCGATCGACTGGCTCGGCGCCTGCCGGGCGAGATCGGCTGTGCGCCGGTCAGCCAGTGGTGGGCAAGGGACGTCGATGTGCGCGGCACGGTCGAAGGGTCGTCGGAAGACGGCGTCGGACATGAGTGAGCTCCCAGGGCTCGGAGGCCCCGGATCGACCGCGGCCCGCGTCGTTGCCCGCAGCGGACGCCGCGGACCGGGTCTTCTCCCGGAGGGCACCGTGACGCGGAAGTCCGGTTGCCCCAGCGGCTGGCCGGGAGGCGTGCACCGCTGTGTCGTGACCCGGGAGCAACCTAGCCACCGACACCGACAGACCTGGTCGGTGCGTCACGATTGACTCGACGCAAAGGTCCCGGCGGCGACGGAGGCATCACGCGCATGGGTGTCCCCGGCGAGATCTGGGACGGGTTGCTGGCCACCCAGCCGCGGCCCGCGACCTGGGTGGTCGCGACCACCGCCGCGGCCGCCGGCGCGCTCGTGCTCGCTCCGCGCAGCTGGCCGGTCGTACGCCACGTGGTGACCCTGGTCCACGAGGGCGCCCATGGGCTCGGCGCGCTGCTCACCGGACGGCGGCTCGCCGGCATCCGGCTGCACTCGGACACCTCGGGGGTCGCCGTGTCGGTCGGTCGCCGGACCGGGCCGGGCGTGGTCCTGACCACGGCTGCCGGCTACCCGGGGCCTGGCCTGGTCGGGCTCGCCTCGGCGTACCTGCTGACCACCGGGCACGCCGTCGGCCTGCTGTGGGGGCTGCTGGCGCTGCTCGCGCTCGTCCTGCTGCAGATCCGCAACTGGTTCGGGCTCTGGTCGGTGGTCGCGACCACGGGTGTCCTCCTCGGCGTGACCCTGTGGGTGCCTGACCAGGGGCAGAGCGCGTTCGCCTACCTGGTCACCTGGTTCCTGCTGCTGGCGTCACCACGACCGGTGCTCGAGCTGCAACGGCAACGGCGAAGGGCGCGGACCCGCGACTCCGACGCCGACCAGCTGGCCCGGCTGACGGGCCTACCCGCGATCGTGTGGGTGGCGCTGTTCCTCGGCTCGACCCTCGGGTCGCTCGTGCTCGGCGCCCGGTGGCTTCTGGCGTGACGGAGGCCTCCCCGTTGACGGGTCAGGCGGCCGCGTGGGCGGCCGGGACCACCCGGGACCCGTAGAGCGTCACGACGTGGACGCCGAGGAGGCGCACCCCGTCGCCGCACGCCCGTTGCGCGGCCCGGCACCACGCACGGTCGGCCGCGGTGATGCTCAGTCCGTCCTTGCGGGCGATGGCGACCAGCAGGGAGCCCACGCCGGCCATCGGGGACACGAACAGGTTGAAGGCCCGCTCCATGTCCTGGTCGGAGACCTCGTCGTCCAGGTCGCTCACGACGAAGGGCTGGACCAGCCTGGCCTGCCCGTCGCAGGCCAGCACGACGAGCGCGCCGCGCTCGCGGTCTGCCGCGGACACGAAGAGGTCCAGGACGTCGGCGACGAGCCGGGGCTCGGTCAGCGGGCGGTCCGGCCAGTCGTCGGGAAGGTCGTCGAAGCTCATGCCGTCCATCGTGCCGACACCGCGCGACGCGTCCGCCGAGTTGTCCACAGCGGCGCGACCGGACGGTGTTGTCAGGGCGTTCGCCTCTGGCCGACGGGGATCGCGGCGCAGTCGAGTCGAAGGTGGACAGACCGTGGACACCCGACCGCGATCCGAGGAGGTCGCCATGACGGTGATGCTGGAGGGCCCGACGGTCCGGTCGTTGTGCGACGCGCTGGAACGCGCGTCCGCGCGCATGGCCGCGACGATGCGGCGGGTGAGCGACCCGGCGCTGCCGGCCGTCGGGACCTGGACCATCGGGGAGACCGCCCACCATGTGGCGGACTCGCCCGTGTACTTCCTCTCTGTCGCGAAAGGCACCGTGGAGCCGGAACGGCTCGAGGACGTGGACGCCGGGAACGCCGCGGGGTTGGCCGCCGACGCGGAGCGTGCCCCTTGGGTGCTCGCCGACCGGCTGGAGCGCGCCGAGCGCGACCTGGTGGACTACGCCCGATCGGTAGAGGGCGACCCGACCGTCCAGCCGTTCACGGGGGTCCATGTGCCGCTGTCGAGCCTGCTGGCCATCGAGCTCGGCGAGCTGCTCGTCCATGGCTACGACATCGCCCACGCCGCCGGCCTGCCGTGGCACATCGACGCCGGGGAGGCGGTCCTCACCGACGAGGGGTACATCCCGCTGCTGCCCTTCGCGCTCGACCGGGACAAGGCCAGGGACCTGAAGCTGCGCCTCGAGCTGCGGATCCGGGGCGGCTCGCGGCACGTCATCGTGATCGACCAGGGAGCGCTGCGGGTCGAGCCGCCGTCCGCCCGCCGGGTCGACTGCCACCTGTCGGTCGAGCCGGTCGCCTACCTGCTGGTGATCTGGAACCGCGTCGGGCCGTGGCGTCCGATGCTCCAAGGCAAGCTGCTGCCGTGGGGCCGGCGACCGCACCGCGTCAGCACGTTCCAGTCGGCCGTGAAGGTCACCTGACGCAGGCCGATGTCAGGCCCTCGGTCGTGACCCTGGGGGGCCTAGGTCACGAGCAACCGTTCCGTTATCCCGCAGCGGCCCGTTTGGGCGCATGATTGTTCGCACGGGCACAGGCGTGCATCGACCCGGAGCCAGGCAAGGGATCGCGATGACGCACCAGGGGGTGGCGCGGGGCAGCAAGGCCCCGGTCTCTCCCCCGGCTGCGCCCGACCCCGCTCTCCGCCTCGTCGAGCCGCTGGGCGCGCGCACCTGGCAGGGCCTCGCGTACGACGGGACCCCCGTCGCGGCGAGGTGGCTCGCCGCCACCACTCAGGCAGCCTCGTCACCGGCGATCGAGATGTCCCTGCCGGCTCCCTGGCAGTCGCCGAGTGGCAGGCCCGCCACCCTGCGGCTGCCGCCACCCACGCCGGTGCTGCTGCCCGTGCTCGGGCTGGCCCGGACCGACGACGCCGTGTGGCTGCTCTCCGAGTTGGACGACGGGGTCCCGCTGCGCCGGCTGCTCGCGGCGGCCCGCCTCACCCCCCTGCAGGCGGCCGTGGTGCTCGACGACGTCCACGCCGCGCTCGTCGCGCTGCATGCCGAGCAGTGCTGGCACGGCCGGCTGCACGCGGGGAACGTGCACGTCGGCAGCGCCGGGCAGGTCCGGCTCGGGGACTGGGGACCGGCGCTCCTCGTCCGTCCTGCAGTGCTCGACGGGCACCGCGATGTCGACCTGGCCGGGCTCGGGCAGCTGGCCACCGAGCTCGCCGACGCCGCGGGCCGACCCGCCCGCCGGCCGGGGACCCGGCAGGCCGAGCTCCTCGACGCGCTCCGCCGGGCCGGCGCCCGGCGACCGCAGGAGCTCGCGGCGCTGGTGCCCGATCCGGTCGAGCGCGCCAGCGCGACCGCCGAGCTGTACACCCTGGTTCGAGCGCTGCGCCGCGTCAGCCGGCCGCTCGAGCCGCCCCCCTCGGCCGGCCGGTCGCTCGAGCCGCCCGCGAGCACGGCCCGGCGCGACCCGCCGGTCCCGACGCAGCGGCGGTCCACCGACTCCCCGACCCGTGCGGCCTCGCGACCCGCCTCCGACCCGCCCGCGGTCCCACCGCCGCCGCTCGTCAGCCCACCGCCTGCCGAGCTGCACCCGCCCGAGCGCCGCCGCCCGCCCCGACTCCTGCTGGCGGGGGTCACCCTCGCGGTCCTCGCCGCTGCGGTGTTCGGCGAGGTCGTGCTGCTCGGCTCGGACATCAGGGCGAGCTGGAAGCGGCTCACCACGACCACCGCCGACGAGGGCAAGGATCCGCGCCAGATCGTGGCGGGCGCCGCCGTGCCGACGATCGCCCCGCCCGCCGCCGGGCCCATCACCCGGGTGACCCTCCGGAGCCTGGAGACCTGCGTGCCCGGCCGGGTCTGCCCGGTGCGGGTGCTCGTGCAGGTCTGGCCGGACAACGGCCGGCAGCAGCGGGTGCACTGGAGCCTCGTGGTCCTGGACCGCTGTACCGGCGCCCGCACCACCACCCCCGCAAAGGTCGCCGCCATCCCGCCGGGCGCCGACCGCGTCGACGTGCTGGGCCATGTGCTGCTGCCGAAGAGCCGCTCGCTCGCCGTGGTGGCCGTCACCGACAAGCCCAGCAGGACCGCCTCGCCCCCACTGATGGTGCCGACCCGCGCCGGACCCTGCTGACGGGCCGCGCGCATGCTCAGCGTCGAGCGCAGCGAGCCCGGGCCTCCGTTCACGGGGCCCGGTCGCCGCACGGGGAGGGAGCTACGCCGGATCGCGCGTGGCCTCACCTTCGACGTGGTGGCGGTCCTCGCCGCGAGCGTCCTCCTGGTGCTGGGCCTGCTCAACCTGCACGCCGTCGGCGGCGCCTCGCTGGTCACCCAGCAGTTGACGGCGGTCGCCCTCGGGCTGGTGCTGCTGGCCGGGCTGCTCGCCGCCCGGGCCCAGCTGCTGCCGATCCTCGGCTGGGCCTGTTACCTCGGCTCGGTGGGCCTGCTCGTCGCGGTCCACCTGGCCGGCTCCACGGCGTACGGCGCGAAGCGGTGGCTGTTCGCCGGCCCGCTGTCGCTGCAGCCGTCCGAGCTGGCCAAGCTCGGGCTGCTGCTCGTCCTCGCCCAGGTGCTCGGCTCCAACCGCCCGGCGGGCCGGCGGGTGGTCCTCGCGCTTGCGCTCGCCCTGGTGCCGATCGGGCTCACCGCCGTCCAGCCGGACCTCAGCACGGCGGCCCTGCTCAGCGCGCTGACCCTGGCCATGCTCGTGCTCGCCCGCGTGCCGTGGCGGATCCTGCTGCCGATGCTCATCGCCGCAGCGCTCGCGGCGCCGCTGGCCGTCGAGCTGCTCCGGCCCTACCAGCTCGACCGGCTGCACGCCTTCCTGTCCGGCTCGGTGTCCAGCCAGGGCCCCGGCTTCACCGTCCTGCAGGCCCACGTCGCGCTGGCCTCCGGCGGCCTGCTCGGCATGCGCGACGACCCGCGCTACCCGGTGCTGGCCGAGTACCTCCCGGGGCGGCAGAACGACCTGGCCCTGGCCAGCCTGGTCGAGACCTACGGCCTGGTCGCCGGCGCGCTCGCCGTCGTCGCCGCGCTGCTGCTCGTCTGGCGGCTCGCGCTGGCCAGCCGCGGTCCCCGCACCCGGCAGGGCTCGCTCGTCGCCGCCGGCCTGGCCGCGCTGTTCGCCGCCGAGATCCTGGTGCCGGTCGGCGGCAACCTCGGCCTGCTGCCGATCGCCGGGGTGCCGTTCCCCCTGCTGGGCCTCGGCGGCACCGCGGCCGCGGTGCACCTCGCCGCGCTCGGCGTGGTGCTCGGCGTGCGACGCGACGGCGCGCGGCACCGGCTGTGGTCGATGCCGAAGTGGCGCAACCCACGACCCCGGCTGCTGCGCGCCGGCGCGGTCGTCGCGACCTGCGTGCTGGCCGGGTTCTCCGCGTACGGCTGGCAGCTGCACGCCGTGGACGGGGCGACCCTGCGGGCGGTCGGCGACGTCCAGATGACCCGCTGCA
>DASVBJ010000086.1:0-5436 GCA_036375895.1 Actinomycetes bacterium
ACGGCGGGCGGGGTCCTGCACGGGGGCCTCCTCATGGCGCTCGCCGACGCCACGGGCGCGTGGTGCGCCTTCCTGAACCTCCCCGAGGGCGCGACCACGACCACCATCGAGTCCAAGACCAACTTCCTGCGCGCGGTGCGCGAGGGCGAGGTCCGGGCGGTCGCCCGTCCGCTGCACCTGGGCCGCACGATGGTGGTCGTCGACACCGAGCTGCGCGACGGGCAGGACCGGCTGGTCGGCCGCGTCACCCAGACGCAGGCGGTGGTCCCGGCCGCCGCACGCTAGCCCCGGCGCGGTAGCCCGGCGCGGCGGCCCGGCGCGGCCCGTCGTGCCGGTTGCGCCGACGCCCCTGGCAGCATGGGTGCGTGCCGCAGTCACTCGATGAGCTCGTCGCCCTGCTCGACCTCGAGATCATCGAGGACGGCCTCTTCCGCGGACGTCAGCCGGAGACCCAGCTGCAGCGAGTCTTCGGCGGACAGGTGGCGGGCCAGGCGCTCGTCGCGGCCGTCCGCACCGTCGAGCCGGACCGCGAGGTGCACTCGCTGCACGCCTACTTCCTGCGGCCCGGCGACACCGCCGTGCCGATCGTGTACGACGTGGAGCGCACCCGGGACGGGCGGTCCTTCAGCACCCGCCGCGTCGTCGCCCGCCAGCACGGCAAGCCGATCTTCTACCTCTCCGCGTCGTTCCAGGTGCCGGAGGAGGGTCTCGAGCACCAGGACCCGATGCCGGCGGCGAGCCCTCCCGACGCGTGCCCGGCGCTCGGCGACGTGATGGCCCGGCTGTCCGGGCGCAACCGCGACGCGTGGGACCGCGAGTGGTCGGCGCTCGACGTGCGCTACGCGGGCGACTCACGAGAGGGCGGCCGGCTCCTGGACCCTGACCACCCGGCCATCGCGCGGGTGTGGCTGCGCGCGGCGGGGCGGCTCAGCGACGAGCCGTGGCTGCATGCGGCGGTGCTGGCCTACTCCAGCGACCTGACGCTGCTGGCCGCGAGCCTCGTGCCGCACGACCTGCACATCGGCGACCCCCGGCTGCAGCCGGCCTCGCTCGATCACGCGATGTGGTTCCACCGCCCGTTCCGCGCCGACGAGTGGCTGCTCTACGACCAGGTCTCGCCGTCGGCGAGTGGCGGTCGGGGGCTCGCCACCGGCCGGCTGTTCACCGCGGACGGCAGGCTCGCCGCGTCGGTGGTGCAGGAGGGGCTGGTGCGGCTGCGCAGCGCCTCCACCAGCTCCTCGTCGCCGGCCAGCAGGTAGGGGTAAGGGCACAGCTGCGGGCTGGGCGCCGCGCAGCAGCCGCACGGCCGCGAGGGGTCGAGGAAGCACTGCGTGCCACCTGTGTCGGGAGTCGTCGTGGCCACGGTCCTGACCTCCGTCGTCCCGCAGGCGTGCTGCGGGATACGTCGACGCTAGGCGCGCCCCCCTGGCCCGGTCAGGGGCGAAGGTCCCCGCTACCTCCGCCGGCCGGCGAGGCGAGTCCGTCGACGACCTCGGCGCCAGGCAGGTCCGCGAGCGCCCTGCCGGGTGTGACGAGCTTGGACCGGCGCAACCCAGAGCCCACGACGACGTACGGCGTGTCGACGACCGCACGGTCCACCAGCAGCGGCCAGCCGGTCGGCAACCCGAACGGCGTGATACCGCCGTACTCCATTCCCGTCTCGGCGACGGCGAGCTCGGTGGGGGCGAACGACGCCTTCCGGGCGTCGAGCCGTCGGCGCACCGTGCCGTTCACGTCGGCCCGCGTCGTCGCGAGCACGACGCAGGCGGCGAGCCGGGTGTCCTGGCCGCGCCGACCCGCAACCACGACGCAGTTGGCCGACACCTCGAGCCCGACCTCGTACCGCGCGCAGAACGCCGCGGTGTCGGCGAGCGCCGGGTCGATCTCGGCGACGTGCAGGTCGCCGGCGGCCGGCACGCCCCCGGAGCGCAGCGCCCCGAGCACGGCAGGGGCGAGCAGGTCGGGACGGTCCAGGGCGGGGCGGGTGTCCAGCAGGCCGAGCACGTGTCGAGCCTAGGTCCCCACCACCTGCGGGCCGACCGCGGACCCTGAGGCTTGTGTCACAGCCTGCCCGGGAAGTCATGGTGTGTCCCGATGGTTGGCAAGCGCATGAGCCGTCTCTTCACGCCCCTGACCCTGCGCGGCACGACGTTCCGGAACCGGGCCTGGGTGGCCCCGATGTGCCAGTACTCCTCGGTGGACGGTGTGCCCACCGACTGGCACCTCGTCCACCTCGGCTCGCTGGCGCGCGGCGGCGCCGGACTGGTGGTCCAGGAGGCGACCGCGGTGACGCCGGAGGGACGCATCTCCCCGTCCGACGCGGGCATCTGGAGCGACGAGCAGGCCACGGCGTACGAACGCATCACGCGCTTCGTCGCGGGTCAGGGCGCGGTGCCCGGCATCCAGCTCGCCCACGCGGGCCGCAAGGCCTCGACCCAGCGTCCGTGGGAAGGCAACGGGTACGTGGAGCCGGCCGACGGAGGCTGGCAGACGGTTGCCCCGTCGCCGCTTGCGTTCGGGGAGTGGCCGGTGCCGAAGGAGCTCTCGGTCGGGGAGATCGCGGAGATCGTGCAGGCCTTCGCGGACGCTGCCCGGCGGGCCCTGGGGGTCGGCTTCGAGGTGGCGGAGGTGCATGCGGCGCACGGCTACCTGCTGCACGAGTTCCTGTCGCCGCTGTCGAACCAGCGCGCAGACGAGTACGGCGGGTCGCTGGCGGGGCGGAGCCGGTTGCTGCTCGAGGTGGTGGACGCGGTGCGCGCGGTGTGGCCCGATGGCAAGCCGGTCTTCGTGCGCGTCTCGGCCACCGACTGGGCTGATGGAGGCTGGACCGTCGAGGAGACCGTGGAGGTGTCCCGGCTGCTGGCGTCGCGCGGGGTCGATCTCGTCGACGTGTCGAGCGGTGGGCTGGTGCCGCACCAGCAGATCGTGCTCGGGCCGGGCTACCAGGTGCCGTTCGCGCGGGCGGTCCGCGAGGGCGCAGGGCTTCCGGTCGCCGCGGTGGGCCTCATCACCGAGCCGGCACAGGCCGAGGCCGTCCTCGCCGACGGCTCGGCCGATGCCGTGATGCTCGCCCGCGCGCTGTTGCGCGACCCGCACTGGCCACTGCGTGCCGCCCGAGAGCTCGGCGGTGAGGTGCGCTGGCCGGAGCAGTACCTGCGGGCCCGTCGCACGTGATCTGCCGGGTGCCCTGCTGCTGTCGGTCTCTGCCGGCCCGACGGTCGGACTCTGCCCGCCGAGCACCGGGGCCGGCGCCTAGTTCTTGATTGACTCCAGAATGTGAGCCAGACTGCGGAAGGTGCCTCCGTCGTCCGACTTCGAGCTCTTGTTGCGTCGGGCTGCTCTGCGGGTGACGCGTCCTCGGGTGGCAGTGCTCACCGCCGTGCACGAGCATCCGCACGCCGACACGGACTCGATCATCGGGGTCGTGCGTGAGGATCTTGGTGAGGTGTCCCACCAGGCGGTCTATGACGTGCTCCGCGCGCTGACTGCCGCGGGTCTGGTGCGGCGCTTCCAGCCGAAGGGCTCCGTGGCACGCTACGAGGCGCGGGTCGGGGACAACCACCACCACGTCGTCTGTCGGTCGTGCCGTGCCATCGCCGATGTCGACTGCGCGGTCGGCTACGCCCCCTGCCTGACGGCCGACGGATCGAGCTACGAGATCGACGAAGCCGAGGTGATCTTCTGGGGTCGATGTCCGGATTGTGTCGCGGCAGCTCCCGCCGTCACCGGCGGTTGACCGCATGCACGCAGTGGCCGTCACCCGGGAAGCAGCACAGCCTTGGATCCCGAGCAACCCAGGTCCAGGGCACCAGCCATCAGAAAGAAACAGCGAGACAGGAGTACGACCGCCGTGTCTGAGCGCAGCGAGAGCGAGAGCCCAGCAATCCCCACCCCGACTCCGAAGCCGAGTCGGCCGAGGACGAACCAGGACTGGTGGCCGAACCAGCTGAACCTGCAGGTTCTGCACCAGCACTCACCCCGGTCCAACCCGATGGGCGAGGACTACGACTACGCAGATGAGTTCCGGGCCCTCGACGTCCACGCGCTGAGGCAGGACATCCTCGAGGTGATGACGACGTCGCAGGACTGGTGGCCGGCCGACTACGGTCACTACGGGCCGCTCTTCATCCGGATGAGCTGGCACGCGGCCGGCACGTACCGCATCGAGGACGGCCGCGGCGGCGGCAGCGACGGCTCTCAGCGCTTCGCCCCGCTCAACAGCTGGCCCGACAACGCGAACCTCGACAAGGCGCGCAGACTGCTGTGGCCGGTCAAGCAGAAGTACGGCCAGAAGGTCTCCTGGGCCGACCTCCTGGTCTTCGCCGGCAACGTTGCGCTGGAGTCGATGGGCTTCAAGACCTTCGGCTTCGGCTTCGGGCGAGAGGACATCTGGGAGCCCGAGGAGATCTTCTGGGGGCCTGAGGACACGTGGCTCGGAGACGAGCGCTACAGCGGCGACCGGGAGCTCACCGGTCCGTTCGGTGCTGTGCAGATGGGCCTCATCTACGTGAACCCGGAGGGTCCCAACGGCAACCCGGATCCGCTGGCAGCCGCCCGGGACATCCGCGAGACCTTCCGCCGGATGGCGATGAATGACGAGGAGACGGTCGCGCTCATCGCCGGCGGCCACACGTTCGGCAAGTGCCACGGTGCGGGCGACCCCAACCTGGTCGGCCCCGAGCCCGAGGGCTGTCCCGTCGAGCACCAGGGCCTCGGCTGGAAGAGCAGCTTCGGCACCGGCAAGGGCAAGGACGCGATCACCAGCGGGCTCGAGGGGGCGTGGACGCCCACCCCGACCACGTGGGACAACAGCTACTTCGAGACCTTGTTCGGCTACGAGTGGGAGCTGACCGAGAGCCCCGCCGGCGCCAAGCAGTGGAAGCCGAAGGGCGACGCCGGGTCGGACGCCGTGCCCGCCGCCCACGACCCCGCGGTCAGGTACGCCCCGATGATGGCCACGACGGACCTCGCGCTGCGGTTCGACCCGATCTACGAGCCGATCTCGCGGCACTTCCTGGCGAACCCGGACCAGCTCGCGGAGGCGTTCGCGAAGGCGTGGTACAAGCTCCTGCACCGCGACATGGGACCCGTCTCGCGGTACCTCGGTCCGTGGGTCCCGGAGCCGCAGCTGTGGCAGGACCCCGTGCCGCCGGTCGATCACGAGCTGATCGCGGACGAGGACATCACCGCCCTCAAGGGCAAGCTGCTCGAGTCGGGACTGTCCATCTCCCAGCTGGTCTCGACCGCGTGGGCGTCGGCGGCCAGCTTCCGCGGCACCGACAAGCGTGGCGGTGCCAACGGGGCGCGGATCCGCCTCGAGCCGCAGAGGAGCTGGGAGGTCAACGAGCCGGGCGAGCTCGCCACGGTGCTGGAGACCCTGGAGCAGATCCGGCTGGAGTTCAACAGCTCCCAGACCGGCGGGAAGAGGGTCTCGCT
>DASVBJ010000081.1:0-2035 GCA_036375895.1 Actinomycetes bacterium
GCGATCGGGCCCAGCGCCTCGGCGATCTGGGCGCCGACCTCGCGGTGCAGCGAGTCCGGGCCGCCGTAGGGGTCGCGTACGTCGTCGTCGGCCCGATCGTCGGCGCGCACCGTGCCGCGGTTGGTGGCCGCCTCCTCGACCGCGGCGGCCAGCCGGGCGCGCGCGTCGCCATCGGGCAGGTGGGCCAGGTCGACGGTCGGCGCCAGCCGGGCCAGCTCGCGGATCGTGAACGTCTTGCGCACCGCGGTCGGGTCCAGCCGCACGATCGAGGCGCGGTGCTTGCGGTTGGCGGCCAGCACGAGATCGGCCCCGCGCACCAGATCGGCGTCGAGCCGTCGCCCCGCGAACCCGGTCGGGTCGCCGCCGTGGGAGAGCAGGACGGCCGCGGCCAGCGGGTCCATCGGCTCGCCGACCAGCCCCTGCACGCCGGCGCTCCCGACCTCGACGAGCGCGGCGTCCGGGCCGAGCCGCTCCGCGAGCCGGGCCCGCAGCAGGCGCTCGCCGAAGGGGGAGCGACAAATGTTGCCGGTGCACACGAAAAGAACTCGAAACGGAACCGGCATGGCGGGCAGTCTAGGTAGCCGTCGGGTCGACCTCCCACCAGCGGGCGGGCGCCCGAAAGGTGAAGAATCGGCAAAGACCTGCGGTTCCGCGAAGTTGCCGGCGGCTCACGCTAACCTTGGCCTGCTTTGTGCCCGAGACATATCGGGACAGGGACGGGGACGAGAAGGGGCGGGGACGTGTCGGTGGGGTCGCAGCTGCTGCAGCCGGCACTCGAGGCCCCTCGCGGCGAGCAGCCCGCGGCAAGCCTGGCCACCGCCCTGCACACCCCGCGCAACATGGGCTGGATGCGTCGCCTCGCGCGTCGCCTGATGGTGCTCGACCTCCTGCTCGTGGGCACCGCCACCGTGACCGCGCTGGTGGCGCGCTTCGGCGGCACCGCCTCGACGGCCCAGCTCCAGAACTCGACGGCTCCGGTGCCGCTCACGTCGTACGTCACGTTGTGCTTCGTCCTCAGCCTCGGCTGGCTGGTCTCAATGGGCGTCGCCCGCGCGTACGACGGGCGCATCCTCGGGGTCGGGGGAGACGAGTACAAGCGGGTCGCCAAGGCCAGCATGTGGATCTGGGGCGTCACCGCCATCGTCTGCTACCTCGCTCAGATCGAGCTGGCCCGCGGCTTCGTCGCCGTGGCCTTCCCGGCCGGGACGATCCTGCTGCTGCTCGGCCGGTGGGGTGCCCGCAAGGTGCTGCACCACGCCCGGCGTACGTCGGCCGCGTGGTCGCACCGGGTGCTCGTCGTCGGCGGCCGCGAGGAGGTGCGCCACCTCGTCGCCGAGCTGCGCCGCGAGCCCTACGCGGGGCTGCACGTCGTGGGCGCCTGCGTCCCGGCCGGCACCGAGAGCGCGTTCCGCCGCGGCGACGGCATCCCGGTCGTCGGGACGCTCACCTCGGTGCCGCAGGCCGCGGCCCGGATGGGCGTGGACACGATCGCGGTCACCGCGTCGCGCGGCCTGACCAGCAGCGTGCTCAAGCGCCTCGGCTGGGAGCTCGAGGGGGCCGGCGTCGACATCGTGGTGGCCCCGGCGCTGACCGACGTGGCCGGGCCGCGGGTGCACGTCCGCCCGGTGTCCGGGCTACCACTGCTGTACGTCGAGCAGCCCGAGTTCACGGGGCCGAGTCGCGTGGTCAAGGAGGTGTTCGACCGGCTGTTCGCGCTGGTCGCGCTGCTGCTGCTTGCGCCTGCCTTTCTCGCCATCGCCGTGGCGGTCAAGCTCACCAGCCCCGGCCCGGTGATCTTCCGCCAGACCCGCGTCGGCCGCGACGGCGACCTGTTCACCGTCTACAAGTTCCGCACCATGGTCGTCGACGCCGAGCAGCGGCTGCGCGAGCTGCTGCACCGCAACGAGAGCGACGGTGCGCTCTTCAAGCTGCGCAGCGACCCGCGTGTCACCACGGTGGGCCGCTGGCTGCGGCGCCTCAGCCTCGACGAGCTGCCGCAGCTGGCGAACGTCCTCAAGGGCGACATGAGCCTGGT
>DASVBJ010000164.1:0-3015 GCA_036375895.1 Actinomycetes bacterium
GGAAGCTCGGGGGCGAGAAGGGGCTGACCGACGCCTTCCTCGCCACCGAGGTCGGCTTCATCGGCGTGTTCGCGTCGGTGTTCGGCGTACAGGCGGCGATGCGGCTGCGGTCCGAGGAGACCGCGCTGCGGGCCGAGCCGCTGCTGGCCACCGCCACCGGTCGGGTCAGCTGGGCGGTGAGCCACGTGACGGTCGCGGTGCTCGGCACCGCCCTGCTGCTGGTCACCGCGGGCCTCGCCGCCGGCCTGCCGCACGCCGCGCACACCGGCGACCCGGGACAGGTCGGCCGGGTGCTCGGCGCCGCCCTCGTGCAGCTGCCCGCGGCAGCCGTCCTGACCGGGGTCGTGGTCGCCGCGTTCGGCCTGGCGCCGCGCCTCGTCGCCGCCGGGTGGGCGGCCCTCGTGGTCTTCCTGCTGATCGGCGAGCTCGGCCCGGTCCTCGGGCTCGACCAGTGGGTGCTGGACCTGTCGCCCTTCGCGCACGTGCCGCGGCTGCCCGGCAGCCCGTTCACCCTGACGCCGGTGCTGTGGTTGGCCGCGCTGGCGGCCGGGCTGACGGCCGTCGGGCTCGCCGGCTTCCGCCGCCGCGACGTCGGCTGACCCGGCTCTGCGGCCGCCGGGCCGCAACGTTCGCCCGGCAGACAAGCCCGGGGCCCCCGTCTACCCTCCGGGTAGTCGCACCTCCGCCGCAGGAGGCAACCGTGAGCCTTCCACTGCTGCTCGCTGTGGACGGGGACCGCGCCGCCCTCGCCCGGCTCGAGCAGGAGCTGCAGCGCCGCTACGGCGGCGACTTCCGGGTGCGTGGCGAGCGCACGGCCGCAGCCGCCCTGGCCGAGCTCGAGGACGCGCGGCAGGCCGGCGACCGGGTGGCGGTCGTCCTCGCAGACCACTGGTTGCCGGACATGCCGGGCGCCACGCTGCTCGCGAAGATCCGCCGGCTGCACCCGGACGCGCGGCGGGCGCTGCTCGTCGAGTGGGGTGCCTGGGCCGACCGGCCGACCGCGAAGGCGATCCTGCAGGCGATGGCGTTCGGCGACATCAACTACTACGTGCTCAAGCCGTGGACGTCGCCGGACGAGCTGTTCCACCGCACGGTCGCCGAGTTCGTCCAGGAGTGGTCCCGCAGCGACCACTCCACGACGCGGGAGACCGTGGTGGTGGCGGGCCGGCACGCCGCCCGCGGGCACGAGATCCGCAGCATGCTCACCCGCAACGGGATCCCGCACACCTTCCACGACCGCGAGTCCCCGGCCGGCAGCGCTGTGCTGGCCGAGATCGCCGGCGGCGCCGAGACGGCCGCCTGCGTCGTCTGGATGCCGGCCCTGGGCGGCAAGGTGCTTCTCGACCCGACCGATGTCGAGATCGCCGAGGCGTGGGGCGTCCCCACCACTCTCGGCGACGAGCGCGACTTCGACGTCCTCGTGGTCGGTGCCGGGCCGGCCGGCCTGGCGGCGGCGGTGTACGCCTCGTCCGAGGGCATGCGCACCCTGGTGGTCGAGCGCGAGTCCCTCGGCGGGCAGGCGGGCGCCAGCTCGCTCATCCGCAACTACCTGGGGTTCTCCCGCGGTGTCAGCGGCGCCGAGCTCGCGCAGCGCGGCTACCAGCAGGCCTGGGTGTTCGGGGCGCACTTCGTGCTGATGCGCGAGGTCACCGCCGTCCGCACGGACGGGCACCGCTACGTCGCCGCGGTCAGCGACGTCGGAGACGTGACGGCACGCGCAGTGGTGCTCGCGACCGGCGTCTCCTATCGACGGCTCGGCATCCCCGAGCTGGAGGAGCTGACCGGTGCAGGTGTCTTCTACGGCGCGAGCGTCTCCGAGGCGCACGCGCTGACCGGCCGGCAGGCCGTCGTCGTCGGCGGCGGCAACTCGGCGGGGCAGGCCGCGCTGCACCTGCACCGGTACGCCGAGCGGGTGACCCTCGTCGTACGGGCGCCTGCCCTCGAACAGGGCATGTCGCAGTACCTGTGCGACGAGATCGCAGCCGCCGGCATCGACGTCCGGCTGGCCAGCGAGGTCGCGGGCGGCGGCGGCGACGGCCGGCTCGAGCGGCTGAACATCCGCGACCGGGTGACCGGTGCCGTCGACGACGTCGCGGCCGACGGTCTCTTCGTCATGATCGGCGCGCAGCCGCGCACCGACTGGCTGCCGGCCGACCTGCTCCGCGACCCGCGTGGCTTCGTCCGGGTCGGCGCCGACGTGGCGGACGGCTGGCGCCTCGACCGGCCGCCGCTGCCCTACGAGACATCGCTGCCGGGGATGTTCGCGGTCGGCGACGTGCGCAGCGGCTCGGTGAAGCGGGTGGCCTCCGCCGTCGGTGAGGGGTCCGTCGTCGTGTCGCAGGTCCACGATCACCTCGCGCCGACCGGGGCGGCGCCGTGACCGCCGCAAGGCCCAGCAGGCCGGACCGTAACGCCCGGCTCGTCGCCGCCGGCGTCGCCGTGGCGCTGCCCCTCGTCGGTCTCGCTCTGCTGCTCACCCGACCGGCCTGGGACGTCATGTGGCAGCACCACCGGGCGCACTTCTGGCTGGTGCTGACGGTGGCGGCGCTGAGCGCCGTGCTCGCCTACGGCACCGGCGTGGCCGCCATCCGGCGTGCCGACGCCCGCGTCCTGCTCGTCTCGCTGGCCTTCCTGTGCGCCGCAGGGTTCCTCGGCCTGCACGCCCTCGCCACGCCTCAGGTGATGCTGGACTCCCCGAACCCCGGCTTCACGATCGCGACACCGGTCGGCCTGGCGCTCGGGTCGCTCTTCGCCGTCTCGTCCAGCATCGACCTGTCGGGTGACCGCGGTCTGGCCACCATGCGAGTGGCCCGGCGACTTCGGGGCGCGCTGCTGGCCTTCATGGCGGTGTGGGCGCTGGCCTCGCTGGCGCCGCTGCCACCCCTGGACGGGCGCACCCCGCCGGAGCGCGCGTCCGGCCCGCTCCTGGCCCTGGCCGTGCCCGCGATCTGCCTGTACGCCGTGAGCGCGGCCCGCTACGTCGGCTTCTGGCGCCGGAGGCCGACGGTGATGCTG
>DASVBJ010000222.1:0-8777 GCA_036375895.1 Actinomycetes bacterium
CCGACGGCCTGGTGCGACGGCTGGGCCGGGTTGGCCAGCGGGCCGAGGAAGTTGAAGACGGTGGCCACGCCGAGCTCGCGGCGCGGCGCCGCCGCGTGCCGCAGGGCGGGGTGGAAGCGCGGGGCGAAGCAGAACGCGACGCCGGCCCGGCGTACGCACTCGACCACCGCGTCGGGCGCGAGGTCGACCACGACGCCCAGCTCCTCGAGCAGGTCGGCCGACCCGCACGCCGAGGACGCGGCCCGGTTGCCGTGTTTGACCACCCGGGCGCCGGTGCCGGCGACGACCATCGCCGACATGGTGGAGATGTTCACGGTGTGCGCGCGGTCGCCGCCGGTGCCGCAGGTGTCGACGGCCGGGCCCGGGACCTCGATGCGGACCGCGTGGTCGAGCATCGCCGCGACCAGCCCGGAGACCTCGTCCGGCGACTCCCCCTTCGCGCGCAGCGCCACCACGAAGCCCGCGACCTGGGCGGGCGTCGCCTCGCCGAGCATCACCTGCTCCATCGCCCACCCTGTGTCGCCGGCCGCCAGGTCCTCGCCGCGAAGCAGCGCCGAGAGCAGGCCGGGCCAGGTCGGGTCGGGGCGACCGGTCATCGGCCTAGGTGGTGGGCTGCGGGACGTGTTGCAGGCGCTGACGCATCAGGTCCGCGACCGCGTCGGCCAGCACGATCGGGTCGAGCGGGTGCGGCACTGCCGCCTCCGCCCGGGACCACGCCGCCAGCCAGTTGTCCTGCACCCGGCCGGTGAGCACGAGGATCGGGGGGCAGCGGTAGATCTCGTCCTTGAGCTGCCGGGCGATGCCCATGCCGCCCGCCGGCACGGCCTCGCCGTCCAGCACCGCCACGTCGATGCCGCCGCGGTCGAAGGCCGCGATCACGGCCGGCTCGGTGGCGCACTCGAGCCACTCCACGCGCGGCAGGTCGGCAGCTGGCCGGCGACCGACGGCCAGCTTCACGCGCTCGCGGGTGTCGGCGTCGTCGCTGTAGACGAGGACGGTCATGGTGGGCTCGGTCGTCATCGAGGTCCTAGCGAGGTCTGTGGTCGAGGGTGGCAGGGCAGCAAGGGCCTGCCGCGCCGATGCTACCGGCCGCTGCTCGCGATCCTGCGCTGCGCCTCCAGCCGGTCGAGCCGACGATCCTCGCGGGCCGCCTCCCGCTCGGACGCGCTCGCCCACTGCACGAACAGGGCGCCGAGCACGACCAGCGCCACCAGGTCGCCGCTGGCCCAGAGGATGCCGCCGGCGATGTTCTGGTCCTGCGCGAGGGTCGGCCCCCAGTCGCGGTGCAACCCGGCGTACCAGTCCTCGCCGATGACCGTCCGCGAGCTCATCAGCGCCACGCCGAGGAAGGCGTGGAACGGCATCGTCACGAACACCGCGATCAGGCGCAGCGGGTACGCCACCCGGTTCGGCAGCGGGTCGGGGCTGAGCAGCGGCCAGAACCACAGGCAGCCGACGAGCACGAAGTGCACGTGGTTGAGGTCGTGCAGCCAGCCGTGCCGCAGCGTGGCCTCGTAGAACCCGGTCAGGTAGAGCGCGAACGGGTTGGCGACGAAGATCACGCCGGCCACCACGGGGAAGCTCAGCACCTTGGCCACCCGGCTGTGCAGCACGGCCAGCAGCATGCGCCGGGGCCGCGGCGACAGGGTGCGCAGCGCCAGCGTGATCGGCGCCCCGAGCGCGAGGAAGACCGGAGTGAGCATGGCCAGCACCATGTGCTGGACCATGTGGGTCCAGAGCAGGACCGTGTCATATGCGGCCAGAACGGACTGCGTGGCCACCACGAACGAGCCGAGCCCGAGCCCGACGAACATGATCGTCCGCCAGCGCGACCAGTGCGCCCCGCGGGCCCGGAGGCGGTGCACGCCGTACAGGTAGAGACCGCCGACGAGCAGTACGCCGAGCAGGGGCAGCCACTCCAGCTGCCAGCCGGTGAGCAGCCGCAGCGGCGTCAGCGCGGGGACCGCGTCGCCCTGCTCCACGTGCGCCAGGACGGCGGCCGTGGGCGGCGAAGTCAGCACGCTCCGAGGCTACGTCGCGGGGCCGCTGCCGACACTCGGGGGGTCGGGGGTGCCTCCCGGCGAGTTGACCGTAATAATGACCGCCGTGGCGACAGCAGCAGCAGTGGACGAGAGTGCCCGCACCCACGTGCCGGCCAACCGACCCGACATGACCTCGGTGGGCACCATCGTCTGGTTGTCCTCGGAGCTCATGTTCTTCGCGGCGCTGTTCGCGATGTACTTCACGATCCGCTCGGTGAGCCCCGAGCTGTGGGACACCGAGCCGAAGCTGCTCAACATCCCCTTCTCGACGCTGAACACGACCGTCCTGGTGCTGTCCTCCGTGACCTGCCAGCTCGGCGTCTTCGCGGCCGAGAAGGGCGACGTGGTCCGGCTCCGGATGTGGTTCGTGATCACCTTCCTGATGGGGGCCTTCTTCATCGGCGGCCAGGTCTACGAGTACTCCACGCTCGTGAGCGACGACGGCCTGACCCTGGCGTCCAACCCGTACGGCTCGGTCTTCTACCTCACCACCGGGTTCCACGGCCTCCACGTCACCGGGGGCCTCATCGCCTTCCTCCTGGTCCTGGGCCGGACGTTCACGGCCAAGCGGTTCACCCACGGGCAGGCGACCAGCGCGATCGTCGTCTCGTACTACTGGCACTTCGTGGACGTGGTCTGGATCGGCCTGTTCGCGACCATCTACCTCATCAAGTGACGGGATTGGCGAACCCTGTGAGAAGACTGACGACCGTGCCCACACGGCTGTCCCAGCGGCTGTCCGGCCGTAGGCGTCACCGGCTCGCACCGCTCGTCGTGGTGCTGGCGGCGCTCGGCGTGACCGGCGGGGTCTACACCGCGCTGGCCCCCTCCCCCCAGGCGGAGGCCGCGTCCGGGGTCTCCACCCAGAGCATCGACGAGGGCCAGGCGCTGTTCCTGCGGAACTGCTCCAGCTGCCACGGCGTGAACGCCGAGGGCAGCTCGGACGGCCCGTCCCTGGTCGGCGTCGGCGCCGCCGCGGTCGACTTCCAGGTGTCCACCGGCCGGATGCCCGCGGCCACCTCCACCGGCGCGCAGATCCCGCGCAAGCCGGCGCAGTTCTCCGACGAGGAGATCGCGGCGATGGCGGCGTACGTCGCCTCGCTCGGCCCCGGCCCGGCGATCCCCGCCGCCGACCAGCTGGAGTACTCAGCTGACGACGCCGCCAAGGGCGGTGCCATCTACCGCACCAACTGCGCCATGTGTCACAACTTCGCCGGCTCGGGCGGCGCACTCACCCGCGGCAAGTACGCCCCGACGCTGAAGAACGTCACCCCGAAGCAGATGTACGAGGCCATGCTCACCGGTCCCCAGTCCATGCCGGTCTTCAGCGACAGCACCATGAAGCCCGAGGACAAGCGCGCCATCATCGCGTTCCTCAAGACCAGCGAGTCCGAGCCGAGCCCGGGCGGTGCGAGCCTCGGCAAGTTCGGGCCCGTGACCGAGGGCCTGGTCGGCTGGCTGGTCGGCATCGGCGGCCTCATCGCCTGCGCGGTCTGGCTGGGGGCGAAGGCCCGATGAGCGACTCGACCCGCGAGGACCGCATCCACCACGACGGCCACGACGGAAGCACCGAGGTGACCCCTTCAGCGCCCAGCCCCGGCTCGGAGCACACGAACGCCGACATCGCGGGGCCGGACGGCGCCGAGCTCGAGCAGCGGTACGCCAACCCCGGCCTGCCCGCGCACACCTACCGCCGCTCCGACATCGACCCGAAGGCCGCCAAGCGCCGCGAGCGTGAGGTCGCCGCCCTGTTCGGGCTGTCGACGATCGGCACGCTGATCTTCATCGTCGGCTACTTCGCGATCAAGCTCGACGGCAAGGAGGGCAACGAGCTGCTCGACCAGGTCGGGCTCTCCACCAAGATCCTCGGCGTCGGCCTGGGCCTCGCCCTCTTCTGCATCGGCGCGGGCGCCATCCACTGGGCCAAGACGCTGATGCCCGACGACGAGATCGAGAGTGTCCGCAAGCCGATGCGCTCCTCCGAGGAGGATCGCGCCGAGGCGGTCGCGGCCCTCAAGGAGGGCGCGGCCGGCGCCGGCCTCGGCCGGCGCAAGCTCATCCGCAACAGCCTGCTCGGGGCGCTCGCACCGCTCGGGCTGCTCGCGATCATCCCGCTGCGCGACCTCGGCCCGCTGCCCGGCGACAGCCTCAACCACACGGCGTGGAGGAAGGGCAAGCGGCTCGTCACCGACCCCACCGGCAGCCCCATCAAGGCGTCCGAGGTCCCGATCGGCGGCGTGGTCCACGTGCAGCCCGAGGGCATCGACGACCTGCCGGAGTCCATCAACGAGCGGGCCAAGGCCGCGGCGCTGGTGATCCGGCTCGCGCCGGAGGACCTGCACGAGCGGGCCGACCGCAAGGGCTGGTCCTACAACGGCATCGTCGCCTACTCGAAGATCTGCACCCACGTGGGCTGCCCGGTGGGCCTGTACGAGCAGCAGACCCACCACCTGCTGTGCCCCTGCCACCAGTCGACCTTCGACGTCACGCAGAACTGCGCCGTCATCTTCGGTCCGGCTGCGCGTCCGCTCCCCCAGCTCAAGCTGGGTGTCGACGCCGACGGATACCTGATCGCCGAGCAAGACTTCCAGGAGCCGGTCGGTCCGAGCTTCTGGGAGCGAGGGGAGCGGTAGTGAGTGCACTCGAGAGGTCCGCTGGCGGCTTCGCCAACGAGATCGACGAGCGGTTCGGGGCCGCGAACTTCGTCAAGCGCAGCGCCCGCAAGGTCTTCCCGGACCACTGGTCCTTCATGCTCGGCGAGATCGCGCTCTACAGCTTCATCATCCTGCTGCTGTCCGGCGTCTTCCTGACGCTGTGGTTCAAGCCGAGCGCGACCGAGGTCGTCTACGACGGGTCCTACGTGCCGCTGCACGGTCTGAAGATGTCCGAGGCCTACGCCTCGTCGCTGCAGATCTCCTTCGACGTGCGCGGCGGACTGATCATCCGGCAGATCCACCACTGGGCCGCGCTCATCTTCGTGGGCGCGATGGTGGTCCACCTCTCCCGGGTGTTCTTCACCGGAGCCTTCCGCAAGCCGCGGGAGACGAACTGGATCATCGGCTTCATCCTGCTGACGCTCAGCTTCATCGAGGGGCTGGCGGGCTACTCGCTGCCCGACGACCTGCTGTCGGGCACCGGGCTGCGGATCACCGAGGGCGTGCTGCTCGGCATCCCCGTGGTCGGCACCTACCTGTCGTTCTTCCTGTTCGGCGGGGAGTTCCCCGGCGAGGCCCTGATCCCGCGGCTCTACACGGCGCACGTCCTGCTCATCCCGGGCATCTTCCTCGCGCTGATCACCGTGCACCTGATGCTGGTGTGGTACCAGAAGCACACGCAGTACCCGCTGCCCGGGCGGACCGAGAAGAACGCCGTCGGCTACCCCTTCTTCCCCGTCTACACGGCGAAGGCCGGTGGCTTCTTCTTCATCGTGTTCGGCGTGACGACGCTCCTCTCGGCGTTCGCCACGATCAACCCGATCTGGCTGTTCGGCCCGTACAACCCGGGCGAGGTCTCGGCCGGCTCGCAGCCCGACTGGTACATGGGCTTCCTCGAGGGCGCGCTGCGGATGTTCCCCAGCCTGGAGACGACCGTTCTCGGGTTCACCATCTCCTGGAACGTGCTGATGCCGGCGCTCGTGATCCCCGGGTTGATGTTCGTGCCGATGGCGATCTACCCGATCCTCGAGCGGTGGGTCACGGGTGACAACCGCGAGCACCACGTGCTCGACCGCCCGCGGAACGTCCCGACCCGCACCGGCCTGGGCGTCATGGCCATCACCACCTGGCTGATCTTCCTGGCCGGCGGCGCCAACGACCTGCTGGCGACGACGTTCCACCTGTCGATCAACGCGATCACCAACACGTTCCGCGTGCTGATCTTCGTGGTGCCACCGGTGGCCTACATCGTGACCAAGCGCATCTGCCTGGGGCTGCAGCGCCGCGACCGCGAAAAGGTGCTGCACGGCCGGGAGACCGGCATCATCCAGCGGCTGCCCAACGGCGAGATGATCGAGGTCCACGAGCCGATCTCCGAGGCGGAGCGCTGGATGCTCACCCAGCACGAGACGCACCGTCCGGTCCAGCTCGAGCCGGCCGAGGACGAGCACGGCATCCCCCGCCGCCGGCTGTTCGCGTCGAAGGTCCGGGCCCGGGTCTCGCGGTTCTACTTCGAGGACCGGGTCGAGCCGCCGACCCCGCGCGAGGTGCACGAGCTCGAGGCCAGCGGCCACCACTAGGACGTCGTACGGCGGGTAGCGGTCAGCCATGACACCGACCGCTGCCCGCCGCGCCGCCTCCGGCCCTGAGGGCGCTGACCGGCCCGACGGCGCTGACGGGCCCAGCGAGCCCGCGCCGCTGTGCCTGGTCACCGGCGCCACCGGCTACATCGGCGGCCGGCTCGTGCCCGAGCTGCTCGACGCGGGCTACCGCGTGCGGGTCATGGCCCGCCACCCCGAGCGGCTGCGCGACCACCCGTGGGTGGGCCGGGTCGAGACCGTCAAGGCCGACGCCTCCGACCCGGCCAGCCTGGCCACGGCGCTCGACGGGGTCGACGTCGCCTACTACCTGATCCACGCGCTGGGCACCGGCGCCTTCGAGCACACCGACCGCGAGACCGCCCGGGTGTTCGCCGACGCGGTGCGGGCAGCCGGCGTACGCCGTCTGGTCTATCTCGGCGGCCTCTCCCCCGCCGGCGAGGAGCTGTCACCGCACCTGCGGTCGCGGCAGGAGGTCGGCGAGGTCCTGCTCGGGTCCGGGGTGCCGACGGCGGTCCTGCGGGCGGCCGTCATCCTCGGGTCGGGCTCCGCGTCGTTCGAGATGCTGCGCTACCTCACCGAGCGGCTGCCGGCGATGGTCGCGCCGCGCTGGGTCGACACGCGCATCCAGCCGATCGCGATCCGGGACGTGCTGCGCTACCTGGTCGGCTGCGCGGCGCTGCCGCCGGCGGTCAACCGGGCCTTCGACATCGGCGGCCCGGACGTGCTCACCTACAAGCAGATGATGCAGCGCTACGCGCGGGTCGCCGGGCTGCCGCCGCGGCTCATCGTGCGGGTGCCGGTGCTCACGCCCAAGCTGTCGAGCTACTGGGTGGGCCTCGTCACGCCGGTCCCCGGGTCGATCGCCAAGCCGCTGGTGGAGTCGCTGCGCAACGAGGTCGTCTGCGGTGACCGCGACATCGCCGCGTACGTGCCGGACCCGCCCGAGGGGCTGATCGGGTTCGACCAGGCCGTGGAGTTCGCTCTCGACCGGGTCCGGGACGCCACGGTGACGTCCCGCTGGTCGTCGGCCTCGGTGCCGGGAGCGCCCAGCGACCCGCTGCCCACGGATCCCTCCTGGGCCGGTGGAAGCCTCTACGTGGACCGGCGCACCCGCAAGGTCGCCGCCTCCCCCGAGGCGCTGTGGCGAGTCATCGAGGGCATCGGCGGCGAGCGGGGCTGGTACTCGTTCCCGCTGGCCTGGCGGGTCCGCGGGCTCCTCGACCGGCTCGCCGGCGGGGTCGGGCTGCGGCGCGGGCGGCGCGACCCGGAGCATGTCTACGTCGGCGAGACCATCGACTTCTGGCGGGTCGAGGAGCGCGAGGAGGGCAAGCTGCTGCGGCTGCGTGCCGAGATGCGCCTGCCCGGGCTGGCCTGGCTCGAGCTGGGCGTGGCCCGCGAGCCGGGCACGACGTACGTCCAGCGGGCCATCTTCCACCCCCGCGGCCTGCTCGGGCACCTGTACTGGTGGTCGGTCGCGCCCTTCCACGGCATCGTGTTCGGCGGGATGGCCCGCAACATCACCCGCGCCGCCGAGCGGCTCGAGGCCCGGCACGACCGGCCGCAGGACGCCGGCCCGGCGTAGGACAGTGCCTGCTGTCCCTCGCACGCCGCCGCCGCGAGTTGCGGAACTGAGGGGCGTTCGGTTGTCCTGGGTTCCGCAACTCTGGCGAGGGCGGTCGCGGTGACGGGTGGGACCGGGCGGGCTGCGGAACTGAGGGGCGTTCGGTGGTCCTGGGTTCCGCAACTCGGCCGAACGCTTCGGACGGGTCACACCATCGCGGCCGACGTCACGTCCGGGTGCGCGCGCATGAACTCCACCAGCCGAGCCGCGTAGCTCGCGAACGGCGGGCACTCCACGCCGGAGCCCGCGAGCCCGGCCTGGGTGTTGTCGCTCGTGTACGTCGTGCGGCTGGCGAAGTAGTCGAACGCCGGCGCCGGGATCTGCACGAGCCTGCGGACACCCGGCAGCCCGGCCAGTCGTCGTACCGGGCTTAGCGGCAGCGGCAGCGGCACCACCCGCCGGCCGGTCGCGGCCGCCGCGGCCGCGACGATGTCGGTGCCGGACGTCACCCGCGGGTCGGCCACCTGGTAGGTCCTGCCCGGCGCGTCGTCGCGCACCGAGAGGACCGCGAGCGCGTCAGTGAGGAAGTCGACCGGGACGATGTTGAAGTGCGCCAGGGTCATGTCGGTGAACCGCGGCACGAGGGCCAGGGCGCGCGGCTGACGAAGGAGCAGGCGGAAGAGGAAGTAGGGCCCGTCGTACTTCTGGGTCCATCCGGTGCGACTGTCACCCACCACCGAGGCCGGCCGGTAGACCGTCACCGGCAGCCCACCCGCGGCAGCCTTGCGGACCTCGGTCTCGGCCAGGAACTTCGTCTCGTCGTAGACGCTGTGGAACCCCTGCCCGACGTCGAGGTCCTCCTCCCGGAACACGCCGGGGTGGTCCCCGCTCACGTAGCAGGTGCTGATGTGGTGAACCC
>DASVBJ010000247.1:0-6343 GCA_036375895.1 Actinomycetes bacterium
CCGTGGTCATCGTCCGAGGTCATCCCGTCCTCCCACCTCGGTCGCTTCCGTTCTACCCCACCGGGCGGGCCGCGCCGATCCGCGCCTGGTGCACGCCGTCGGAGAAGTGCGTGACCGGCGGCTCCTGCGGCGCCGGGAGCCCGGCAGCCGTCGTCAGGCTCTCCTCGAGGTGGTCGAGGCTCGCGTGGGCGAGCGGCCACGGCTCGTGCTCCACGGGGGTGACCAGGAGCCGGCGCGCGTGGCAGGTGAACGCCCGCCAGCGTGCGGTCAGCCAGACGTCGCGGTCGGACGGTTCCAGCGGCTCCCCGACGCCGACCGTCAGCCGGTAGGCCGCCGTCCCGTCGCGGCGGACCCCGGCGTACGTCGTGGTGCGGTCATGCCGCCGCACCTCGAGGTCCCCGGCGTGGTACGGCGCCCCGGCGAACAGCCGGCCGGCCACCGCGGCGACCGGGTTGCCGGCCTCGAGCGACAGGAACCACACCCCGGGGCTGCCGTCCGGCCCGCGGACGTACGTCCGCAGGTTGGTCTCGGCGAACCGCGAGATCCACGGCAGTGCCGGCGTCGCCGGCAGCCGGACGTCGGTCATGACGAACGGCGTGAGGGTCACCCAGGCGTCCCCGTCGTACTCGTCGACGACGAGGCCGCGGGGCAGCAGCCGCTGCACCTCGTGCCGCGGGTACGGCCAGTGGACGAAGGTCGCGTGGCGCCAGGACGAGCGGAGCACGGGCATCGACACGTGGACGTCCGCGGTGATCCCGGGCATGCCCGGCTGCTGCCCGACCCGCAGGCGGGTAAACGCGGTTCAGCCGCCGGCCATCCAGGGGACCGGGTCGACCAGGTCGCTGTTGACGATGAGCTCGAAGTGCAGGTGGCAGCCCGTCGAGTAGCCGGTCGTGCCGACGGCGCCGATGACCTCGCCGGCCCGCACCGGCTGACCGGTCAGCACCGCGATGTCCTGCTGGTGGTTGTACGTCGTGGTGAGCAGCACGCCGCCGACGACGCCGTGGGACACGACGGTGCGCCAGCCGTAGGCGCGGTTCCAGCCGGACGTGAGCACCGTGCCGTCGCGCGCGGCGCGGATCGGGGTCCCGCACGGCACACCGATGTCCGTGCCGGTGTGCAGCTTGCGCACCCCGGTGATCGGGTGGACGCGGATGCCGAACGGCGACGTGATCGGGCCGACCGCCGGCCAGGCGAGCGTGCCCGGCCGGGGCGCAACGCTCGAGCCGGGCACGGCGGCGTCACCGAGTGCGCGTCGCACCTGCGCGGCGAGCAGGGACTGGAGCCGGGTCGCCTCGCCCTGCAGCTCGCGCAGCCGCGCCGAGTCCTCCGCCTGCGCCGCGCGCGCGGCGTCCAGGGCGCTCTGTCTCTCGGAGACGAGCCGGGCGACCTCGGCCTCCGCCGCCCGCGCCCGCTCGGCCAGCTCGGCGACGGCCGCGAGGCGCACCTCGCTCTGGTCGTGGGCGGCGGTCAGGTCGTCGCGGATCCGTTCCAGGCTGGCCTGCCGGTCGCCATAGGCATGCTCGACCGCCTCCAGGTCGTCCAGGGCCGAGCGCTGCGCGTCGACGACGGTCCGGAAGGCGACCAGCCGCTCGGCGAAGTCGGCCGGTGAGCGTGCCTCCAGCAGCATGGACATGTCCGCGAGGGAGCCGCCGCGCTGGTAGGCGGCGCGGGCGATCCGCCCGATCCGGGCCCGCTGGGCCGCCACCTGCGCCGCCGTCGCCTCGGCCTCCTGGTCGGCCAGGACGAGCCGGGTCTGCGCGACGCCGTGCCGGTGTGAGGCGGCCTCCTCCTCGCGCTGCGCCTTGGCCAGCAGTGCACGCGCGTCGGCCGCGGCCCGTCGGGCGGTGGGGAGGGCCGCCTCTGCCCGCCGGAGGTCGGCCGCCGCCGTGACCATGGCCTCGGACGACTCGGCGAGCTCCCGGCGTACCTGCTCGAGCACGTTGTCGGCGCCTGGCGTGGCCGGGCCGCCCTCGTCGGCCGCTCCCGGCTGCGCCGCGGCGAGCACCAGCGCCACGCTGACGGCGGCCGCGGCGAGGCGACCGACCGGGCCGCGATGCATGGGCGCCCCTCCGGGTCGTCGAAGTCCTGTGGAGGACGTCGGCTCGGCGGCAGCGCGACTTGACCGGCGCCTACGGTCTAACTGGGTGTGTCCCCATTGACGGCTGTGCGCCTGAGCACACGCGCTTACCGGAACTGCCAATGAGCGATCACGTGGGCCACCAACCGCAGAGTCCGGCAGACTCCACCCGAGTGCCTCAAGGCATGGGAGGGATATGAAGCAGCCTCAGCCTCGGTCCAGCGCGGCGCAGCTATCGGCTGCGGTGACAACACATTGTTCGGGCAAGGGCTACGCCGTCGACGGGCCGGAGACGGACAAGTACGGCTACCTCAACTTCGAGGTGTCATTGCCTGGCCACCCTGCGAAGGTGCGCCTCAGCCTCAACGGTGAGGTCTTCGCCTTGTCCTTTCCAGCGGGCTACAACTGGACCGAGTACGCGCAGTACCCGGAAGACGAGCTCGAGGCTCTCGCAGCCGCCTTGGCTTTCCTAGACGCCTATGCCGATGCCCGCACGCGCGAAGTCGAGGTCAAGCGCCGCCTACGCCCGCCACGGCTTGAACTGCACGTTAGTAACGGTGCGGTGTTGCGTCGGCGAGGGTGGAGCAAGGGGCCGCCCGATCTTCCCGAGAGTTGAGAGAGCATCCGGTGAAGCCGTGATGTGGCGTTCAGTCCAGGCTCGGGCATGGGCGACGACAACCCGGGGCGGATGTCTCGCGTTGCTCATGCTCGAACTCGTAGGCGCACTCCCCGCACATCCCGTTCAGGTCGTTCTCGGTGCCGGCGTGTTCCGACCAGGGATGGTGACAGTCCGGGCAGTTGCCCAGGCTGCGTAGCCGACGACCCAGCTCCCGCCGAAGCCGACGTCGCTCCAAGAACCGTCGCATGACGTCAGGATGACGCCTCGAGAATCTGTAGCCGCATTCCGCGTTCGTGAGCGGTGCTCACTCATGCCGCGACCGTCGACCATCGAGGACGCCGCCTCGGCTCGCCCATCGGCCTTTGCCTGCGGCCGCGTGCAGCACCGTGCTCGTCGGTCAGGTCCCTTGGGTATGACCTGCCTCGCACGGTGACGACCCTGCTCGCCACGGCAATAGGGACACATCCAGTAACGATCACGGGGCCTGGTCGGTGTCCCTGGCCTCGACGAGGAGCACGTCCTCGAGGCAGCGGAAGACGCGGTCGCCAGGCAGCCGGCCGAGCAGGGCCAGCACCGGCAGCGGCGCCCCGTTGCGCGCGGCGACCCGCAGCAGTCGGTCGCGGTCGCCCGGGAACGCGGCGGTCACCGCGACCGCAAGGCCGTCCAGGTCGTCGGCCGGTGGGTCGGGCCGGACCTCGGGCGCGCTCACGACCCTGGTCCCGGTGCGCTCATGACGCCACCTCCGCGGGCTCCGACGGCTCGTCGGCCGGGCCGGCGACGGCCTCCGCGAGGACGCGTTCGGTCGCCGCGGCGACGACCGGCCAGCTGAACCGCACCCTGGCCCGGTCGGTCGCCGCCAGCCCGAAGCTCTCCCGTCGGGTCTCGTCGGTGAGCAGCCCACGCACCGCGTCGGCCAGCGGCTCGGAGCGGCTGCCCACGAGCACGCCGGTCACCTCGTCGGCCACGACGTCGGCCAGGGCGCCGACCCCCTTCGCGACGACGGGCGTGCCGCAGCCCATCGCCCGCAGCGCGAACCCGGCCTGCGCGTCGTCGTCGCCGGGGAGCACGACGACGTCGGCCGACCGGAGCAGCGGGGGCAGCGCGTTCTCGTCCAGCGGACCGCGCAGCTCGAGGCGGTCGGTGACCCGGCGCTGCTCGGCCATCGCGACGAGGTAGCGCGCGGTCTCCTGGCGGTGCGGGGCGGTCGGGTCGGCGGTGCCGACGACGGTCAGCCGGGCGTCCGGCAGGGTCGGCAGGATGTCGAGCACGGCACCGACGTACGCCGGGTGGTCGAGGTCGTCCGCAATGACGAGCCGGTGCCGGGCTCCGTGCGAGTCCTCGGCCGGCCCGTGGTCGGTGAAGTGGTCGACGTCGAGGCCTTGCGGCACCAGCCGGATCCGGTCGCGCCGGACGCCTTGCGCGAGCAGGCGTTCGCCCTGCCCCGCCGAGGCCACGAGCATCAGCGCGGCGCTGCGTGCGACGGCCGGCTCGAGCCGCGCGCGGTCGGGGTCCTCGCCGCGCGCCGGCGAGGCGAGGCGCTGGACGACGGGGGCACCGGTGAGGCGGGTCGCCACCTGGCTCGCCAGTCCCGCCAGCCAGCCGTGGGCGAGCACGACGTCGGGGGCGTCGCCGACCCAGGCGTCGGCGAGCCGGTGCCCGAGGTCTGGGGCGTCCGGCAGCCCGAGGTCGGGCCGGGCATGCAGGTCGACGTCGAGCCCTCGGTCAGCGAGCGCGCGGACCAGGCCGTCGTCGTCGCCGTTCGGGAAGGTGGTCACCACGGCGATCTTCATCGGAAGGAGTCCTCCACGCTCGGGGCCGGCCGCAGCCGGCCGGGGAGCGTGCCGGCTGCTTCAGCACGCGTGGGTTCTGTTCAGAAGGATGCTCGCCCTGCGCCGACGCCAAACGCTGTCGGACGGGACGGGACCTACTTACTCCGCCGCCTGCTGCTGGCGGGCGTAGGTCAGCTGCAGGTGGTCGGAGACCGCCACGGCGCTGAAGACAGCGGTGACGGCCCGGGTGAAGCGGGGGGCGAGCACCAGTCCGCCGGTCAGTGCCGTCGCCACCCACGGGCTCAGGCAGAAGGGGCAGGTGAGCAGCTCCCCCACGGCATGCCGGACACCCTTCGTGCTGCGGACGTCCTCGACCAGCTCGGCCGGGCCGCCCGGCTCGCGGTAGCGCGTGAAGGGCGCCCGCAGCGGGCTGGTCACGGCGTCCTTGCTCAGGATGCGCGTCAGCTTGTGGGTGGCGATGCCGGTGAGGACGATGTCGAGCGGTGCGTAGCGCTCGGGGGCGTTCCGGCGCCGGGAGGCGGCCGCCATCGCCACGACGGCGCCGAACGCGCCGTACGTCGCCATCGCCGCGAGGTAGCCCTCGAGAGGACGGTCCTCCCCGCCGGAGTAGGCCCGCTTCTCCTCGACGAGCCGGTCGCCGAGGCTGGAGCCGGTCGCGGAGTCGCCGGCGGTCGCGCTGTGGTCGGGCATCGGGTCTCGTCTCGCTACTCGGGGCCGGTCGTGGTCGCGGATCCGTGCGGGCTGCGGCGCTGCAGCTCGTCGATGAGCTGCTCGCGACTCATCGACGACCTGCCCTCGATGCCGACGCGGCGCGCCATCTCGTACAGCTCGGCCCGGGACAGGTCCAGGCGGCGGGGTGGTGGCCGGTGGCCCCCGTTCGCCCGCAGCTGCTCGTCGCGACGCGCCTCGTAGCGGCCGCCCAGGCGGCGCACCTCCTTGCGGCCCACCGACCGTTCGAGGTCGCGCAGCACCGCCGACTCGAGGCTCTCGCCGTGCTCGCGGACCGCCCGCTCGACCCGTTCGCAGAGCTCGCGGAGCCCCGGGCTCTCGACGTCGGTGGCGGCGATCTCGGCGGCGAGCGCATCGAGCGTGACGTCCTTCTCGGCCTGCTGCCGCACGGCGTCGGAGGATCCGGGCAGCAGCCGGATCACCTCGGGCAGCACCGCGTCGCGCTCCGCGACCCGGTGGGCGTGCAGCAGGCGCACCAGCTCGGCACGCCACCGGGCCTGGCTGGGGCCGGGGGTGCACACGCGTCGCAGGAGGCGGACCAGGCGGTCGTGGTCCTGCGTCACGAGGCGGGCGACACTGCTGGGCATACGGTGCGCATACCCCCAGACATCGAGGTCACACGCCGGGTGCTCAGGGGCCGGGGCTCACTCGGGGCGCTCCCGGGCGGTCAACGGCACGACGTACCAGATCAGCACGAACCACGCGACGGCCAGGCCGGCGAGCAGCCACGGGAGGGCCCCGCCGAGCACGACGTCGAGGATCAGCAGCACGGCTCCGTTGATCGCCAGCAGCAGCGTGGCGAGCCCGCCGCGCGCCATCAGGTCGGCGCCCCGGACGAGGCGGGGCTTGAGGCCGCGCCGGAAGAGGATGCGGTGGAAGGGGACCGGGCCGATCAGCAGGGCGGAGGCGACGGTGGTCGCGAGCAGCGTCCCGATGTAGAGCCACTTCTGGAACTCGTTGATCGTCTGGAAGCGCTGGGTGAAGGCGAGGGTCAGCAGGAAGGCGAAGATGAACTGCACGCCCGTCTGCGCGACGCGCAGCTCCTGCAGCAGCTCGTTGTAGCGCCGGTCGGCCTGTTCCTTCTCGGTCTCGTGGCCGCTGCCGTCGTCCGGCTCGTTGGTCACC
>DASVBJ010000259.1:0-8317 GCA_036375895.1 Actinomycetes bacterium
CAGCTCGGCATCGGCTATGCCAACCTCGGCGCGCTGCTGATGGCGACCGGTCACGCCTACGACAGCGAGGGCGGGCGCTCACTCGCGGCCGCGATCACGTCGCTGATGACCGGCACCGCTTACAAGCGCTCGGCGGAGCGGCGGTAGGCCACGCCGGTCATCAGCGAGGTGATCGCCCCGGCGAGCGAGCGGCCGCCCTCGGAGTCGTACGCGTGGCCGGTCGCCATGAGCAGGGCGCCGAGGTTGGCGTAGCCGATGCCGAGCTGGCGGTAGTCGCGCGTGGTCTGGCCGATCGCCTCGGTCGGGAAGTCCGCGAAGCAGATCGAGATGTCCATCGCGGTGATGACCAGCTCGGCGACTTTCTGGAACGTGGCTGCGTCGAAGGTGTCGTCGTCGCGGAGGAACTTCAGCAGGTTGAGCGACGCGAGGTTGCAGGAGGAGTTGTCGAGCGACATGTACTCCGAGCACGGGTTGGACGCCGTGATGCGGCCCGTCTCCGGGTTGGTGTGCCAGGCGTTGATCGTGTCGTCGTACTGCATGCCCGGGTCAGCGCACTCCCAGGCCGCCTTGGCGATCTTGTCCCACAGCTCGCGGGCCTCGACCGTCTCGACGACCGAGCCGTCGAGTCGGGCCCGCAGCGCGAACTCCGAACCCGACTCGACGGCGTGCATGAACTCGTCGTTGACGCGAACCGAGTTGTTCGCGTTCTGGTACTGCACGGACACGATGTCCTTGCCACCGAGGTCCATGTCGAAGCCGGCGTCGCGCAGCGCGCGGATCTTGTTCTCCTCGTTGGCCTTGGTCTCGATGAACTCCTCGATGTCAGGGTGGTCGACGTCGAGGATGACCATCTTCGCCGCCCGGCGGGTGGCGCCACCGGACTTGATCGTGCCCGCGGAGGCATCCGCGCCACGCATGAAGCTGACCGGACCGGACGCGGTGCCGCCGGAGGACAGCAGCTCCTTCGACGAGCGGATGCGGGAGAGGTTGAGACCGGCGCCGGAGCCGCCCTTGAAGATCAGGCCCTCCTCGCGGTACCAGTTCAGGATCGAGTCCATGGTGTCGTCGACGGAGAGGATGAATCAGGCGGAGACCTGCTGCGGGCTCGACGTGCCGACGTTGAACCACACGGGCGAGTTGAACGAGAACACCTGGTGGAGGAGGGCCCAGGTGAGCTCGTGCTCGAAGATCTCGGCGTCGCCGGGGGTCGCGAAGTAGCCGTGCTCCTCGCCGGCCGCGCGGTAGGTCTTGACGACGCGGTCGATGAGCTGGCGGAGGCTCCACTCGCGGGCGTCGGTGCCGACCGCTCCGCGGAAGTACTTGGTCGTGACGATCGTGGAGGCGTTGACCGACCAGAAGTCCGGGAACTCGGCCCCGCGCTGCTCGAAGATCGTCTCGCCGGTCTTCCAGTTGGTCTGGACGACGTCGCGCCGCTCCCAGGTCACCTCGTCGTAGGGGTGCACCCCCGCCGTGGTGTAGATGCGCTCGATCGTCAGGCCCTTGCGCTTCGCGCCCTGCCTGACCACCTGCGGCTTGTCGTGCGACGTCTCCGTCATTCCGTTCTCCTCCCGAACCCGCTTGATCTTCAACACTTCTCGCGCCCCGGGGATGCCCGGGACGAACAGCTCTTCTAGGGGGTGTCCGTACGACGATCAGCCTCGTCGTCGGCACCGACACTCTGGTTGTCCGCTGCGCGCATCTCGCGCTCCGCGCGAAGCAGCGCGATCTCGTCCTCGAAGTCGGCCAGCCCGTCGAAGGACCGGTAGACCGAGGCGAAGCGCAGGTAGGCGACCTCGTCGAGCTCGCGCAGCGGCTCGAGCACCGCCATGCCGACCTCGTGGGCCTCGATCTCGGCGACGCCGCTGGCCCGGACGGCTTCCTCTACTCGCTGGGCCAGCACGGCGAGGTCGTCCTCGCTGACCGGCCGGCCCTGGCAGGCCTTGCGGACCCCGACCAGCACCTTGTCCCGGCTGAACGGCTCGGTCGCCCCGGACCTCTTGACGACGGTGAGGCTCGCGGTCTCGACCGTGGTGAACCGCCGCCCGCACTCGGGGCACTGTCGGCGGCGCCGGATCGAGGTGCCGTCGTCGGTCGCCCGGCTGTCGACGACCCGGCTGTCGGAGTGGCGGCAGAACGGGCAGTGCATCGGTCCGACCCCCTTTCCGAGCCGTGCGCCCCGCGGGCGCAGGTCCCCCCTCCCGGCGGCCGCCCTGTGGATGGTGCTGTGCACCACCTGTGGGGAACCTGGCCCGGCCTGGGGACTACATGTGGACAACTTACAACGGTGTAACTACTAGATGTAGGGAAACCGTAGGCCCGTCGCCGACCGGGACGCAAGCGCTTCCGGCGTGTCCGAACGGACGATTTCCGCCTGGCCCTCATTGCCCCAGGTCAGCGGGCACGAGATCACCCGAACGGGCTAGCGTGGCGGGTCCTTGCGGCGCGCCAGAGGGAGGCGGCCGGTCTGGACGGGCGGGCGAAGCTGGCGCTGGCCGGCGACTCAGCGGCCCGGCGGCACCCAGAGCACGCGACCGGCCTCGACGGCGCTGGTGCGCAGCCCGTTCATCTCCCGGATGCGCGCGACCGTGTCGCGCGGGTCCACGCCCGGCGCGGCCCGCTCGGCGATCTGCCACAAGGTCTCACCGGGACGGACGGTGACCCGCTCGGCCACCGGCGACGCCGATGCCCCTCGACCGCCCGTCGTCGCGGTCGCGGGCGCGCGCAGCAGGCCGAGGACGGTCACCGCCAGGAGCAGGAGCAGGACGGCGACCACCGCGCGACCGCGCCGGGTGAGCCGCACCGGCGCACGGCCGGCCGGCGCCACAGCACGGCCGACCGGCGCCACGGCACGGCCGGTCGGCGTGGCAGCACTCCCAGCCGCACGGACGGCCCGACCTGTGGCCGCGGCCGCGCGACCGCGGCGGCGGTAGGGCGCCCCCGTGACGGTGATCGTGCTCATCGCTGCCTCCTCGTCGATCTGAGCCGTCGAACGGATGTTCGATCGAACGTCTGTACGAAGTTGTACCCGATCCCGCCGACAAAATCCACAACTCTTCGAACAGGTGTTTGAATCCTGTCGCCGAGATCGCTAACGTCCCTCTCGGGCCGTCAGCTGGTGGACAGGCTGCCGGGCGGGTCTGACAAGTCCGGGCGGCGGCGACCCGGGCAGGTGCGAGGAGGCGCGGACGTGAGCAGGCGAGCTGGCGGGCAGGGCGAGCGCGATGAGCGCGGTGGGCGCGACACGCAGAACGTCACCGAGATCCCGGACGGGCCACCCGACGAGACCGGGCTGACGCCGCGCCAGCGCAAGGTGCTCGAGGTGATCCGCAGCTCCGTCGAGCGCCGTGGCTACCCGCCGAGCATGCGGGAGATCGGCGAGGCGGTCGGGCTGACGAGCTCGTCGAGCGTGTCCCACCAGCTGGCCACCCTTGAGCGCAAGGGCTTCCTGCGCCGCGACCCCAACCGGCCGCGGGCCATCGAGGTCCTCCCAGCGGAGGCTCCGGCTCCCGCCCGTCCCGCGGGTGTCGCCGGCTCGACCGCTGCCGCTGCCGAGACCGCGTACGACGAGACCGGCGTCGGCGACGCGCACCCGGCCGCGTCCTACGTGCCGCTCGTCGGGCGCATCGCGGCGGGTGGCCCGATCCTCGCGGAGGAGGCGGTGGAGGACGTCTTCCCGCTGCCGAAGCAGGTGGTCGGCGAGGGAACGCTGTTCCTGCTCCAAGTGCGCGGCGACTCGATGGTCGACGCGGCGATCTGCGACGGCGACTGGGTCGTGGTGCGCCAGCAGCCGGTCGCCGACAACGGCGACATCGTGGCCGCGATGATCGAGGGGGAGGCGACGGTGAAGACCTTCAAGCGCCGGGACGGCCACGTCTGGCTGATGCCGCACAACCCGGCGTACGAGCCGATCCCCGGTGACGAGGCGACGATCCTCGGTCGCGTCACCGCCGTGCTGCGCCGCGTGTAGATCGTCGGTGGGTGGACCACCATGGGGTCATGAGCCCCGCCCGGCCCACCCGCTCCGACTGGCTGGTGGCCGGCGCCACGACGCTGGCCCAGCTCCTGGCGCCGACCACCGGGGCGCATGACGCGACCCCCACGTGGGCCGCCACGCTCGGGACCGTCGCGGTGCTCGGGCAGGGCGCCGCGCTCGCCTGGCGGCGCAGCCGGCCGGTCGCCGTCTCCCTCGTCGTCCTCGGGGCCTACGCCGGCTACGTCGCGTTGGTCGACCTGACGGCCCCGATCGCGCTCTGGGTCGCGGTCTGGTCGCTCACCGCCGGTCGGGCCCGGCGCGAGGGAACGACCCGCGTGGCGCTGGTAGCCGCGGCCGGCGGGTGCCTGGTCGTGGGCGCCGGCCAGCTGGCGTACGAGGGTTCCGCCGGGGCTCTGCTCGCGTTCGCCACCGCGGTCATCACCTTGGCCGGCGTGCTCCTGGGCGCCGAGACCGACCGGGTCGCGGCGATGCGCGAGCGGGGAGCGACCGACGAGCGGCTGCGCATCGCGCGGGAGCTGCACGACCTCGTCGGCCACGGCCTGAGCGCCGTCGCCGTCCAGTCCAGCGCCGCCCGGCTGGCCCTCGACGCCGGCGACACCGCTGCCGCGCGGCGGGCGCTGGCCGCGACCGAGTCCACCAGCCGGGGGGCGCTGCGGGACATGCGCCACCTGCTCGGCGTCCTGCAGCCCCTGCCCGGCGACCCGGCCGACCGAAGCCCCGGGCTTCGCGACCTCGACGGGCTGGTCGCCAACCTTCACGCGGGCGGGGTGGCGGTGACCCTGGAGATCGCCGACGACGCCCACGCGACGCCGCACGACGTCCAGCTGTGCGCCTACCAGGTCGTGCGGGAGGGGTTGACCAACGCCGTGCGGCACTCCCCCGGCGCCCGCACCTGCGTCGAGGTCGACCGGGACGAGACCGGCCTGGTCGTGCGGGTCACGAGCCGGGGCGGCGACCTCCCGCTCGACGGCACCGGCGCGACGACGGGTGGGACGGGGCTCGCGGGCGTGCGCGCCCGGGTCCAGGCGCTCGGCGGGGATCTGGCGGCGGGGCCCACGGACGACGCGCCCGGTGTCGGCTGGGATCTGCGAGCCGTGCTGCCGGCGCGCCGACGCGGGGGGCGAGGGTGACCATCCGGGTGGCGATCGCCGACGACCAGGCGCTGGTGCGCGACGGGCTCCGCGTGCAGCTCGGGCTGGTCGCCGACATCGAGGTGGTGGGCGAGGCCTCCGACGGCGAGCAGGCGGTGGCCCTGGCCCGGCGTACGACCCCGGACGTCCTCGTCATGGACGTCCGCATGCCGGTGCTGGACGGCATCGAGGCGACCCGACGCATCGCCGCCGACCCGCGCACCGCCGGCGTGCGGGTGCTGGTGCTCACGACGTTCGACCTCGACGAGAACGTGTTCGCCGCCCTCGTCGCCGGGGCCAGCGGGTTCCTCCTGAAGGACGCCACGCCTGAGGAGATCGTGCAGGCCGTGCGGGTCGTGGCGGCGGGCGAGTCGCTGCTGGCTCCCAGCGTCACGACCCGCCTGGTCCGGGAGGTCCGGTCGCGTCCGGCCGCCGGGCGCCCGCGGGCCGAGCTCGCGGCCGCACTGACCGAGCGAGAGGTCGAGGTGCTGCGCCTGGTCGCCGCGGGCCTGTCCAACGCCGAGCTGGCCGAGCACCTCGTCATCTCCCCCGCCACCGCCAAGACCCACGTGAGCCGCATCCTCACCAAGCTCGGCCTGCGCGACCGGGCCCAGCTGGTCGTGATCGCCTACGAGGCCGGTCTCGTCGTGCCGGGAGGCTGACGGCCGGGCATCCGCCGTACGACCTGCGGCCCGGCGTACACCTGCAGTCGTACGCCGAGGTGTCCCCTCGCGGCCGACGCCGCCGGACCACCCGCTCCCTAGCGTCGAGGACGTGCCGCGACGGTCGCGGCCACCCGACCTCGGAGCCTGCCATGTCGTGCATCGAGCTGCTCGGCCTGACCAAGCGCTACGGCCCGGTCACCGCCGTGGACGGCCTCACCTTCTGCCCGGCCGCGGGCCGGGTCACCGGCTTCGTCGGCGCCAACGGGGCCGGGAAGTCGACGACGTTGCGGATGCTGCTCGGCCTGACCCGACCCGACCACGGCAGCGCCACGATCGACGGCCGGCGCTACGCCGACCTGGACCACCCGATGCGGTCGGTCGGGGCGATGGTCGACCCCGACGTCTTCCACCCGGCGCGCAGCGGACGCAACGCGCTGCGCGTCGTGGCCCGAGTCGCACGCATCACCGACCGGCGCGTCGACGAGATGCTGGGACTCGTCGGCCTCGCCGACGCGGCCGGCCGGCGGGTAGGCGGGTACTCGATGGGGATGCGCCAGCGGCTCTCGCTCGCCGTCGCCCTGCTCGGTGACCCGGCCACCCTCGTGCTCGACGAGCCGGCCAACGGGCTCGACCCGCACGGTGTGCACTGGCTGCGCGGCCTCGTCCGCGGCCTCGCCGCCGAGGGCCGCACCGTGCTCGTGTCCAGCCACCTGCTGGCCGAGCTCGCCCAGACCGCCGACGACGTCGCCATCATCGACGCCGGGCGGCTGCTGACCCACGAGCCGATGTCCAGGCTGGTCGCCCGCGCCGGCGGTGGATCGCTCGAGGACGTCTTCCTCGCCCTCACCCTTCCCACCCTGCAGGAGAAGTCATGAGAACCCTCGTGTCCGCCGAGCTGCTGAAGCTGCGCACGACCCGGGCCCTCGCCGTGACCGTGCCGCTGCTGATGGTCCTGTCCGCCGGGCTCCCCGCGCTCGCCGCGGCGGCGGAGGGCAGCGACGGCAACGCCGAGCTCGTCGCGTCCGACCTCGCCGACCTGCTCGCCGCGCCCGCTCGGCTCACCGGCGGTGCGGTGCTCCTGCTCGGGCTCCTCCTGACCGCCGGTGAGTTCCGTCATCGGACCGTGCTCACGACCCGGCTCGCCGAGCCGCGGCCACTCCGCACGTTGGTGGCCAAGCTGCTCACGATGGCGATCGTGGGCCTGCTCGTCGGCGTGATGGTCGAGATCACCGTCGGCGTCGGCACAGCCGTGGTGTTCGCCCAGCAGGGCATCGCGTTCGACCCGGGCTCGCCCGGGGCGGCCCGCACCGCGCTGGTCGTGCCGGTGGTCGTCGTGCTGCACGGCGTCGCGGGCGTGGCGGTCGGCGCGCTCCTGCGCAGCACCGCCGGGGCCGTCGGCGCCACCCTGGTCTGGGCGTTCGTGGTCGAGGGTGTGATCCCCGTCGTCACACGGCAGCCGGGACTGGTCGACTGGCTGCCCACCGGCCTGGTGCAGCAGGTGCTCGCCGGCGGTGGCGGCTCACCCGGTCCGGTCGTGGCCGCCGGACTGCTGCTCGCGTACGCCGGGGCGCTGGCCGGCTCCGCGGCGCTGCTCGACCGGCACCGCGAGGTCTGATCCGCGTGCCTGCTCCGCCCGCGTCGTCGATGACGCGGGCGGAGCGCACGCGTCACCAGCTCGTGGGCTTGGCCGGCTGGTAGAGCCACACGTCGAAGAAGTGCGAGAGGTCCTGCCCGGAGAAGGTCGTCGCGAACGACGTGAACTCCTCGACGGTCACGTTGCCGAACTCGTTGTCCGCGTACCACGCCCGCAGCATGGGGAAGAACACGTCGTCCCCGAGCTTGACCCGCAGCGCCTGCAGCGTCATCGCGCCTCGCTCGTACAGCGAGCCGGCGAACATCGTCTCCGGGCCGCCGGGGTCTCCCGGGGGCGGGTTCCACACCCAGCTGCTGGCGTTCTTCGCGTACCAGCTGTTGAAGAAGGACTGCGCGCTCTTCTGCCCGGTGTGCTCGCTCCACATCCAGGCGCTGAACTCGGCGAACCCCTCGTTGACCCACATGTCCCGCCACCGCTGCAGGGTGACCGAGTCACCGAACCACTGGTGAGCGAGCTCGTGGGCGACGGTGAGCTCGTTCGGCGGGCTGTCGTAGAGCGGCTTGGTCTGGTTCTCCAGGGCGTACCCCACCTGCGGCGCGTCGTCGACCACCGCGCCGGTCGACGAGAACGGGTAGGGCCCGTACAGCTCGGCGAAGTAGTCGGTCATCGCCGGCACCTTGCGCAGCACGGCGTGGCTCTGCGCGTCGACGTCCGGGTCGGCGGCGATGAAGTACGGCACACCGCCCGGCGTGGTGCCGGTCGTCACGTCGAACACGCCGGTGGTGACGGTCGCCAGGTACGTCGCCATCGGCTCGCCGTTGTGCCACCGGAAGGTCCGCCACCCGTTCGCCGTGGACGTGCTGACCAGGTCACCGTTCGCCACGGCCGTGACCCCGGCGGGCACCGTGACCTCGAAGTCGTAGGTCGCCTTGTC
>DASVBJ010000264.1:0-5623 GCA_036375895.1 Actinomycetes bacterium
GGAGGCTCCGACGAGGGGTCGGGCGTGATCCTGCGCTCGGACGGGACGATCCTCACCAACAACCACGTCATCGAGGCGGCGGTGTCCGGCGGCACGATGACCGTCGCCTTCTCCGACGGCAAGACCGCGGAGGCCACGCTCGTCGGCCGGGACGCGGCCACCGACCTGGCGGTCATCAAGGCCGGGGGCGTCTCCGGCCGCAGGCCCGCCACCCTCGGCTCCAGCGCGGACGTGAACGTCGGCGACACGGTGCTGGCGATCGGCAGCCCCCTCGGGCTCGAGGGCACGGTCACGTCCGGCATCGTCTCCGCGCTGCACCGCCCCGTGAACGTCGGGGGCTCGCCGTCGGCAACCACGCTGAGCGACGCGATCCAGACCGACGCGGCCATCAACCCCGGCAACTCCGGCGGCCCGCTGGTCGACGCGTCCGGCCGCGTCATCGGCATCAACTCCGCCATCGCGACGCTGTCGGGCGGCCAGGCCGAGTCGGGCAGCATCGGCGTCGGCTTCGCGATCCCGATCGACTCGGCCAAGGACGTGGCCGACGCGCTGATGCGGGGGGAGACGCCGCAGCACGCCCTGCTCGGTGTCCAGGTGAGCGACGTGTCCAGCGGCGGGGCCCTGGTGGAGTCGGTCACCTCCTCGGGCCCGGCCGCGAACGCCGGGCTGCAGCCCGGCGACGTCATCACCGAGGTGGATGGCAGCACGGTGGAGGACGCCTCCGCCCTCACGGCGGCGGTCCGGTCCCACCGGCCCGGCGACCGGGTCAGCGTCACCTACCTGCGTGACGGGGAGACCCGGACGGCCACCGCGACGCTCGGGTCGGCGTCATGACCCGCCGCCGTCGGCAGAGTGGGAGCATCGAGCCGTGACCGCAGCGGAGCGCCCCGCGCGCCAGCCCGCCGCCGAGGCCCGGCTGCTGGTCGTCGACGACGAGCCCAACATCCTCGAGCTGCTCTCGGCCAGCCTCCGCTACGCCGGCTTCGAGGTGGCGACCGCGTCCAACGGCCACGAGGCCCTCACGACCGCCCGGACCTTCCGGCCCGATCTCGTCGTGCTCGACGTGATGATGCCCGACATGGACGGCTTCACGGTGGTCCGGCGGATGCGGGGCGAGGGCGCCGACGTGCCGGTCGTCTTCCTCACCGCCCGCGACGCCACCGAGGACAAGATCACGGGTCTCACGCTCGGCGGGGACGACTACGTCACCAAGCCGTTCAGCCTCGAGGAGATCATCGCGCGCATCCGCGCAGTGCTCCGGCGCGCCGCCGGCCGGTCCGGCGTGACCGCCGAGCCGGCCCGGCTGACGTTCGCCGACATCGAGCTCGACGACGACACGCACGAGGTGTGGAAGGCGGGGCAGTACGTCGCGCTGTCGCCGACCGAGTTCAAGCTGCTGCGCTACTTCATGCAGAACGCCGGGCGGGTGCTCAGCAAGGCGCAGATCCTCGACCACGTGTGGAACTACGACTTCGGCGGCGACGCGAACGTCGTCGAGTCGTACGTGTCCTACCTCCGCCGCAAGATCGACACCACCGAGCCCCGGCTGCTCCACACCCTGCGGGGCGTCGGCTACGTGCTGAGGCTGCCACGGCAATGACCCGCGTCCACGGCCCGCGCCGGCTGCTCACCGCGCTCACCGCGCTGCCCGGCCGCACGCCCCTCCGGGTCAAGCTGGTCGCGGTGATGCTACTGCTCGTCGCCGTCGCGCTGGCGGCGACCGGCCTCGCCGCGACGGCCGCGCTGCGGGGCTACCTGGTGGACCGGGTCGACCAGCAGCTGCTGCAGGTCTCACCCGACATCGAGCGACGAGTCGAGCGCAACACCCCGCTGGTCGACCGCGACGGACCCGGTCGCGTCCCGCTGCCGGGACAGCTCTACGTCCGTCTCGCCGGCGCCGACGGCCGCACGGTCGACGAGGCGATGATCGGCGTCGACGCAGACGACACGGCGACGCCGAGGCTGCCGACGATCACCCTGGCCGATGCCGAGCGCCGCGACGGCCAGCCCTTCTCCGCCACCTCGCGCGACGGTCACCTCTGGCGGGCGGTGGCGGTGCCGCTGGACAACGGCAGCCAGAGCATCGTGATCGCCCTCGGCGCCCACGACGTGCAGAGCACGGTCGGCCGGCTCGTGGCCATCGAGCTGGTTCTCGGTGCGCTCGCGCTGGTCCTGCTCGGCCTCGTCGCGTACGTCGTGGTGCGCCGCAGCCTGCGGCCACTGGTGGAGGTCGAGCACACCGCCGCCGCGATCGCGGCGGGCGACCTGAGCCGCCGGGTGCCCGAGCGCGACACGCGCACCGAGGTGGGCCGGCTCGGCCGGGCACTGAACGGCATGCTGGCCCAGATCGAGCAAGCCTTCCGGGCGCGGGAGGCGTCCGAGTCTGCGGCCCGGGCCTCGGAGGACCGGATGCGGCGCTTCGTCGCCGACGCGAGCCACGAGCTGCGCACCCCGCTCACCTCGATCCGGGGGTTCGCCGAGCTCTACCGGCAGGGGGCGGCCGCGCAGCCGGAGGACGTGGCCCGGGCGATGCGCCGGGTCGAGGACGAGGCGGCCCGCATGGGCCTGCTCGTCGACGACCTGCTCCTGCTCGCCAGGTTGGACCAGCAGCGACCGCTGCAGCGGGAGCCTGTGGACCTGCTGGCGATCGCCACCGACGTCGTGCACGACGCGGGCGTCCTCGCGTCGGACCGGGAGGTGACCCTGGAGGTCGCCGACGGCACGCAGCCGCCGGTCGTCCTCGGTGACGAGGCGCGGCTGCGCCAGGTCGTGGGCAACCTGGTGTCCAACGCCCTGACCCACACGCCGGCGGGGACGACGGTCAGGGTGCGGCTCGGCACCAGCGCCGACGGCAGCTCGGCCCTCCTCGCCGTACAGGACCACGGTCCGGGTCTCTCCGAGGAGGACGCGGCACGGGTCTTCGAGCGCTTCTACCGGTCCGACAAGTCGCGGACCCGGTCCGCCGGGGGCACCGGCCTCGGGCTCTCGATCGTCGCCGCGCTGGTGGCGGCGCACGGCGGCTCGGTCGCGGTGGACACGGCGCCCGGGGAGGGCGCCACCTTCGAGGTGCGCCTGCCGCTGCACCGGACGCAGGGACTCACAGGTTCGTCACAGGTTCACGGGGCATCGTTGGCACATGGACACCCTCACCAACCAGCCTGACGAGCCGGCGGCCGCGCCGCGCCGCACTCGTCGCACGGGCATGCTGGCGGCGGCGGTCGTGGCCGGCCTGGTCGCCGGCGCCACCGGGGTCGCGCTCGCCGACGACGGGTCGACCGCGTCCGGCACCCCCAGCAGCACCGCGGCGCCGCGCGACGGGTACGGCCCGGGCGGCGGCCAGGGGCACGGCGCGAAGGGCTTCCGCGACCGAGGCCCCGGCGGCCGCCATGGCCTGGGCCCGATGGGCCTGATGGGCCTGCACGGTGCGCTGCACGGCGAGCTCGTCGTGCCGAAGGCCGGCGGTGGCTACCAGACGGTGCTCGTCCAGCGCGGGGAGGCGACCGCGGTGAGCGGGACGTCGATCACCGTGCGGAGCGAGGACGGCTTCACCCGGACGTACGCCGTGACCGGTGACACGCTCGTCAACGCCGGGCGCGACGGCATCACGTCGGTCGCCGAGGGCAGCAAGGTGGCGGTGCAGGGCGTCAAGAGCGGCGAACGTGTCAACGCGGTGCACGTGGCCGACCTGAGCCGCCTGCAGAAGATGAGGGACCGCTTCCGGGCGCCGACCCCCGCACCGACGTCGACGACGACGAGCCCCGGCTCGGGGGCGTGAACGCCGCAGTTTGTCCGCTGGACGACCCCTCGGGACCGGCCTAGCGTCGTAGCGACCCGCCCTGGGGGGCCGTGGCGGGGTCGGACACGAGGAGGCCTCATGTTCATCCAGGTCATGCGCGGCACCGTCACGGACCGGGCCGAGCTGCGGGCGATGCTGGACCGGTGGCTGGCCGAGCTCGCCCCCCACGCGACCGGCTGGCTGGGCACGACCTGCGGCGTCACCGCCGACGACACGTTCATCGGGCTGGTGCGCTTCGAGTCGGAGCCGGCGGCGCGCGCCAACAGCGACCGGCCGGAGCAGCACCAGTGGTGGATGGAGACGTCCAAGCTGTTCGCGGGCGACGTCACGTTCCACGACTGCAGGGAGACCTCGACCTTCCTGCGCGGCGGCTCGGACGAGGCGGGGTTCGTCCAGGTGATGCTGGGCCGCTCGGACAACCTCGAGCGCCTGCGCGAGCTGGACCGGGAGATGGACCAGTACGCCGGGTTCCGGCCCGACCTGATCGGCGGCGTCACCGCCCTGCACGGCGACGGTGGCTTCACCCAGGCCGCCTACTTCACCTCCGAGGCCGAGGCTCGCAAGGGCGAGAAGATCGAGCCGCCGGCGGCGATCAAGGCGCTGATGGACGAGTTCCAGTCGCTGGTCCAGGGCATGGAGTACCTCGACCTGCCGGAGCCCTGGCTGTTCTCGCCCCGCTGACGCCCGGGCGAAGCCGTCCCGGGCAGCGCGACTAGGCTCGCTGCCGTGACTCCTGGTGCTCTGACCCGCTTCCGCGTCATGGCGTGGGCGACCGGTGTGATGCTGCTCCTGCTGGTGTTCGTGGCGATGCCGGTGAAGTACCTCGGCGACGACGACACCCTGGTGCGCATCGTCGGGGTCGTGCACGGCTGGCTCTTCATGATCTACCTGGTGACGGCGTTCACCCTCGCCTACCAGGCCCGGTGGAAGCCCCTGAAGGCGGTGCTCGTGATGCTCGCGGGCACGGTGCCCTTCGCGTCGTTCGTGGCCGAGCGCAAGGTCGTGCACGAGGCGCGGAGCTCGCTCGAGGAGCCCGCGCCCGCGACTCAGGGCTGACCTGCCGCCACCGGCTCCCCGCGCCGTTCGCGGGCGGCACGGCGGACCACCGACCACCAGAAGAAGACCGCGGCCGCTCCGAAGAGCCACCACTGCAGGGCGTAGGCCAGGTTGCGCCAGCGGCCGATGCCCTGGTCGAGGCCGCGGGGCTCCACCAGCCGCGGCGCCGGGTCGGGGGCCGGTGTCTGGGCGGTCAGCACGACGTACCCGTCGTAGAGGTCGCTCTCCGGGTAGGGGAGTGCGGTGAGCAGGCGCACGGTCGCCACGTAGGGGATCTGGCCGGCCGGCAGAGGCGCGAGCGGGTCGACCCCGCTGTCCTGCTCGGACTCGGACGGCTGGACGACCCCGGTGACTGTGACCGGGCCGGTCGGTGCCGTGGCGGCCGGGTCGGACGGTGACGGCACCCAGCCGCGGGTGACGGGCAGCACGCCGCGCGCCGTGCGCAGGGGCGTGACGAGCAGGAAGCCGTCGCGGCCGCCGATCCGCCGGCCCGGCACGAGCAGCTGGTGCTCCCCGTCGTAGGACCCTCGGGCGGTGACGCGGACACCCACGGCCCTCCCCGTCAGCCGGCCGCCCGGGCTCGAGACCTCGTCGAGCGCCACCGGTGCGGTCGAGGCGTTGTGCTGCTCACGGCGATCGGCGTCCTCGTAGACGTGCAGCTGCCACCGCCCCAGCAGGGTGAACGCGACGAGCACCACCACGAGGGCGACGTGCCAGGCCAGCCACCGGGGCGCGAGCAGGAAACGGTGCACGGCGCAACGCTAACCGGCG
>DASVBJ010000118.1:0-6458 GCA_036375895.1 Actinomycetes bacterium
ACGAGGACATAGGGGTTGGCCACGTAGGCAACGGCGACGGCAACTCGGCCGGTTGCGCCGGAGACGCCATCCTGCTCGCCGGCCACCTGCCGGTAGAGCCGCCTGGCTCCCCACGCGCCGACTGTCAGCAGGAACAGCCGCCAGAGCTTGAACGTCAGCTCGGGAGGCAGACCGAGCCACTCGGGCACGGCCAGGACCGCGGTCACGGGAGCCAGCCCCACATTGAAGCTGGGGAAGCCCAGATAGGGACCCGACTGCCAGGCGGACAGGTACTGACCCGTCATCCGTCCGGGCGCGAGGTAGACCTCCGGCTTGATGTCCGTGGTGAACACGTGCCGGCTGTTCAGGGTGACCACCGCCAGGAGCACCAGCCACAGCCCGGCCAGCACCCAGCGTTCGACCGGCGCCGCCGAACCGGATCTTCGCGGCTGGGCGCGCTCTGCACCGCCGGCTCGCCGGGTGGCCACATCGGTCACGCGGTACGCCCCTCCCTATGGCCGTTGTGGGAAGGCTATCCGCGATCTGCACATGTGGCCGGTCGCCAGGCCGCCGACTGGCATCCTGAGGAGGTGCGCGGGAGCCCTTCGTGAGAAAGCTGGATCGCGACCGTTTGGAGCGGTCACAGGTCCGGCCCAACTCTGCGGCGGGAGCGGCGGGGTCCTCGAACGGCGCGGCCCCCTCCCTGGCCCGCTCCGGACTCCTGCTCGGAGTCGCGAACGCGGTGGCCAACTCCTTCGGCTACGCGATGACCTTGGTCTTGGCCGGTGCTCTGGCGCCCTCGGACTTCGGCGCGCTCGGCGCGCTGTTCGGTGTGGCTCTGCTTGCGACGGTCCCGGGCAACGCCCTTCAGCTCGTCGTGGGCCGGGCGACTGCACGCGCGGACACCTCCGGTGCCGGAGCGTCGGCCCGGGCAGGAGTGCGGCTCGCCCTCTCGGTCGGTCTTGTGCTGACGATCGGCCTGACGGCGCTCACGCCCGTGCTCGTAGCGTTTCTGCACCTGCCGGACGGCCGACCGGTGTTCTGGCTCGCGGGCTTGATGGTCCCCTACACGCTCACCGTCGCGACCCAAGGCGTCCTGCTGGGTCGCGGAAAGGTCTCGCGCCTGGCAGCCGCCAACGTCATCACTGCTGCCGCACGCCTGTTGGCCGCCGTGCTGGCCGCAACGCTCGGGTGGGGGCTGACCGGTGTCATGGCCGCCATGACGGTCGCCGCCACGCTGGCTCTGGCACTGGTCGGCGCGCTCGCCCGCGAGCTCTTCGCCGGGGGCGGAACCGCGCCGGGGCGCCTCCTCGGCGAGACGGTCGTCGCCAGCCTCGGCGTCGCCGGGCTGATCGGGCTCAGCAGCTCCGACGTGCTGCTCGCCCGCCACTTCCTCCCGCCGGATGTCAGTGGGGCCTACGTCCTGGCGGCCTTGTTCGCGAAGGCGGGCCTGTGGGGCACGCAGTTCGTCGTCATGCTGTTCTATCCGCGACTGGCGCGCGTGGCACAGCGCCGGGACGCCCTCGTCAAGTCGGCCATGGTTGTCTGCGTTCTCGGCGCGGTGCTCGTGGTCGCCACGGCGCTCCTGGCCGGCCCGCTGGTGCAAGCCCTGAACGGCTACTCCCAGGCCGCCGACACCGCCTGGCTGTTCGCGGTCCTGGGCACGATGTGGGCGCTCGTCCAGCTGATCGTGTTGTCGGGCGTGGCTGGGGCCGACCGCACCGCGTGGGTCGCCCTCTGGGCTGGTGTCGCGTTGCAGGTCGTGCTGATCGCGACCATCGCCCACGACGACATCACCAGCATCCTGGCGGCCTGCCTCCTGACCGCGGCCCTGCTCGTCATCGCCGGCTGGGCACGGGAGTCGTCCAGGAACCGTAAGGTTCTAGCGGCTCGAGCGGCATGATGCGTCGCGCACTCTCGAGGGGCGGGCACCGGGTGGGAAGGGCATGACGTGGCGCTAGCGGAGTTCTCGGTTCCGCGGCTCCGGATCGCCGAGCGGGGCAACCGGCTCCTGCTGTGGACTCGTGCCAACTGGGCGCTGGTGCTGGTCACCCTCCTGGCAATCGTCCCAGTCGTCGTCGCGTTCTCGCGTGCCGCGCTGCACGGCTGGTGGCCCGAGGGTGACGACGCAGTCATAGGGCTCAAGGTCCGGGACATCTTCGGCGGCCATCCTCCTGTGATGGGCATGCGGTCCACCACGGGGTCCGTGAACCCTGCCCTCGCCGCACACCACCCTGGCCCGCTGGAGTTCTACCTGCTGGCCCTGCCGTCCGCGTTGACCGGCTTCCACCCCATCGGCCTGCTCGTCGGGACAGCGGCGATCGGAGTCGTCACCCTGGTCGCCGTCTCCCTGGTTGCGCACCGGCGCGGCGGCCTGTTGTTGACGATGCCCGTGCTGGCCGGAGCGCTCGCAGTGCAGTGGGCCGTGGGTCCCGAGGTTCTGTTCCGCCCCCTGAACCCCTACCCAGCCGTCCTTCCCGTCCTGCTGCTGCTCCTCCTGACCTGGAGCCTCCTGGTCGGCGACCTCGCGTGCATGTGGGGCTATGCCCTGACGGCGAGCTTCGTGGCCCAGGCTCACCTGGCGTACCTGCCGGTGGTGCTGGCGCTCACGGCACTCCTGGCTGCCGTCGGCGTCTTCCGCTGGTACGAACGACGTCATGCGATCTGGCCGTTGCCCGGCTGGCGCCCGTTGCGTCGACCCGGGACGGCTCGACCGGGTCGACGCGCGATCGTCGTTCTCGCCCTGTGCTGGCTCCCGGTGGTGGTCGAGACGCTGCGCTTCGACCCCGACAATCTCGCGCAGCTGATGCGGTACGCGACCTCCGACCGGCAGGGCGACGGGATCGGTTGGGGGACCGCCGCGTCACTCGTCACTGGTGAGCTCGCGCCGATCCCGGGCGGGTTCTCCGCGCTGACCCAGGACAACGGGCCGCTCTACCACGGGACATCCGCGTTGGCGCAGGTCTTGGGGGTCTGCCTCGTCGGAGCCTTGCTGTTCATCGCCGTGCAGTGGCGCCGGCTGCCGTTGCCCGCGGTCACGGCCAGAGCGATCGCTACGGCCTCCGCCGTGGCGCTGTACGCCCTCGTCGCGACGTGCGCCACCGTTGCCCTCATCCCCATCTCGGGACTGACGCCGAGGTACTTCATCATCGGGCTGTGGCCGGCAGTCGCTTTCGCCTGGGCGGTGCTCGGCTGGACCGTGGCCGAGATGGCCAGGGTGAGGCTCTCGGCACAGGACCGACCGGCACTGCTGCCGGTCCAGGCGTACAGCATGGGCGCATCGTTGATCCTGCTCGCGATGGCCGCGGTCCTCGCGTGTTTCTCGCCGGTCGGCCTCAGCTGGACCAACACGGATCGCGCGAAGGCAGCGTCGGACGCTCTGGCCGCGCGTCTCAGCAAGACAGCTGACTCCGGCGGGACCGTGCGCATCGAAGCGGGAGGGTGGGTCGGCTGGGGCAGTCTGAGCTCGGCGATCGCCTACCGTCTCGAGCGCGACGGGCACCGGGCGTACGTCCCTTCGCTGTGGCCGTACCCCCAGGACGACGACTTCCGCAAGCTCGACGCCGCGCCGCCCGGAGCGACGCGGATCCTGATCAGGGAGCGGGTCGGGAGCACGTCGTACGGGCCGGACCCCGGAGCGGGTGTCAGCCCGGTGGTGGCCCTCCCGCTGGGCAAGGACGGACGGGTCGAGGTGTTCGTCGACCCGGCTGGTCCCTGACCGCGTGGTGGCGCGGATCCGAGCCGAGCGAGCGGTTTGGTTGTCCGGACGAGAGGGGCTGCCGTTCGCTACGATCCGCGCCATGGCCGAGAACGAGCCCGTGGAGTACCGCACCGTGGTACGCCTGTCCATCGGCAGCCGGGTGACGCTGCTGATCGCATCGGTCTTCGTGGTGGCTGCGGCCTACATGTTCTGGGTGCCCCTGAGCGTCCCCAACGCGACGGGCGGGCCCTTCGGCTGCCAGTCGGCGGCGAACCCTCCGGCCGACCCCTTCCCGAAATCCGTCTGCGGCGGGATCAACAAGGAGTACCGCTACCGGGCGACCGCTCTGCTGGCGTCGGCGATCCTGGTCGGCGGTGGCGGATACCTGTTCTTCGGCGCCGAACGCCGCAGGGAGATCCGGACCGGCAACCATCGCGCGACAGTGCCTGGAGAGACCACCGCCGAGCTCTAGCCACGGCCCTGGCTCGTCAGCGCGTCCCGATCCGGGGCCGCTCCGGCACCGTTCGAGATCGCTTGGGCACGAGCCGCCGCGCCACCGGCACCAGCCAGCGGAAGCGGTGCAGCGCCCGCCACGCCAGGGCTTCCCACCGGCCCACGACCTGCGTCTGCACGACGCGAAGGACCCGGACGTCCCACGACATGCGCCGGCCCGAGCGCTTGCCGGCCGGTCGCGCCCACCGGAGCACCATGAGCCCGTTGGCCCATCTGGGGTCATGGTCGTGCTCGGCTCGGATGTCGCGCAGAACCTCCCATCCCTGATGGCGAGCCACGTAGGCGCGGGTCGCCCGCTGCACGACCGGCCAGGACGCGTCGTCGACCAGGACCAGCGCCTCGTCCGCCAGCAGAGGCTCGACGACGCCGAGGGCCAGGTAGTGGGAAAGCCAGGTGTGAGCCCCGTCGTAGAAGTAGACCCCGACCGGTTCGGCGATCGCATCCCGGTGGGCCAGCAGCCGGAAGCAGTCACCTTCCAGGAGCCGGAGGCTGGCTCCTGACGTATGGCGTCGCAGGTTGGCCTGGAGCTCATCCCTCGCCGAGTCGGAGAGCATCCCGAACTCCTGGAAGTTCTCCACCGCGTACAACCGACGACCGGGCGCGTCCAGGGCGGCGGCGCAGATCGACCGGCCCTTGAACGTGCCGACCTCGAGGTACGCCTCACCCTCGGGAAGACTGCGAGCGGCGGCGTTCACGACGGCGAGCTCCGCCGGCGTGCAGAAGCCGGCCACGTCCTCCGCGATCGCCGCGAAGCGTGCGTCCTTCGGCCGGCCCTCCGCCAGGTCGCTCACGAAGAGGCCGTCGATCTCCGCGACGAATGAGCTGCAGTCCATGGGTTCGGAAGGCTAGCGGTGGGACACGTTGTCGGGTGCGGTTTCCGGCCCGTCGGCGACGAGCTCCGGGTGCCTCCGGAACCACTCGACCGTGCGGCGCAGCCCCTCCTCCAACGAGACCTGAGGTGACCACCCGAGCACCTGCTGCGCCAGCGAGATGTCCGGCTGCCGCACCGTCGGGTCGTCCTTCGGCAACGGCACCCGGACGACCTCTCCGCCGCTGCCGACGATCTCGATCACCCGCTCGGCCAGCTTGTTGATGCTCAGCTCCCCCGGGTTGCCGACGTTCATCGGGCCGGGATGCCCGCTGAACAGCAGCGCCAGCAGGCCGTCGACCTCGTCGTCGACGTAGCAGACCGACCGGGTCTGCTCGCCGTCGCCCGCGACGGTCAGCGGCTCGCCGCGCAGTGCCTGGCAGATGAAGGTGGGGATCGCCCGTCCGTCGTCGGGGCGCATCCGCGGTCCGAACGTGTTGAAGATCCGGGCGATCGCGGTGTCGACGCCGTGGGTGGTGCGGTATGCCACGGTCATGGCCTCGGCGAACCGCTTCGCCTCGTCGTAGACGCCGCGCGGGCCGACCGGGTTCACGTGGCCCCAGTAGCTCTCCGGCTGCGGGTGCACCTTCGGGTCCCCGTAGACCTCCGAGGTCGAGGCGAGCAGGAAGCGGGCCCGTTTCGACCGGGCGAGTCCCAGCGCGTGCAGCGTGCCGATGGAGCCCACCTTGAGCGTCGCGATGGGCATCTGGAGGTAGTCGACGGGCGACGCCGGGGAGGCGAAGTGCAGGACGTAGCCGACGTCCCCGGTGAGGTGCACGAAGTCGGTCACGTCGTGGTCCACCAGCCGGAACCGCGGGTGACCGACCAGGTGCTCGACGTTCGAGGCCGAGCCGGTTGAGAGGTTGTCGAGGCAGACGACGTCGAAGTCGAGCTCGACCAGCCGGTCGCAGAGGTGCGAGCCCAGGAAGCCCGCGCCTCCGGTCACGACGGCCCTCCGGATGCGGCCGTCACCCGGTGTCCACCTCATGCGGCGGAGTCTTGCACGGCGGCGGACTCGCAGCGGACGGTTTGCGGCAGCACGGGCCGTGTGCACCAGTGGCGTGGCATTCTGCGGAACGGGGGGGCGCAGGGCTCCCGCGAGCGGGAGGATCGGTGGCGATGGCTGAGGCAGTGCGGGCGCGGACGCCACCGGCCAGGCCATCCGTCGGCGGCGCTCTCCGGGGTCTGCTGTCGGCGGCCCGGCCGACCCAGTGGGTCAAGAACGTGCTGGTCGCCGCGGCGCCGCTGGCGGCCGGTGAGCTCACCGACCCCGACGTGCTGCGCGCCACGCTGCTGGCCTTCGCGGTGTTCTGCCTGGCCGCCAGCAGCGTCTACCTCATGAACGACGTGGTCGACGTCGAGCAGGACCGCCATCACCCGCGCAAGGCCCTCCGCCCG
>DASVBJ010000352.1:0-8710 GCA_036375895.1 Actinomycetes bacterium
CCGGTGCCGTCCGCGGTGCCGTCCGCGGTGCCGTCCGCGGTGCCGTCCCCCGGTAGGCCGACGAGCCCGACCCCGACCGCGGCGGCGTGCGTCAGCCGAGCCCCCGGCGGGAGCGCGTCGAGCAGCGCCCGCAGCCCGGAGGGCGCGTGCGCCACCTTCAGCACCACCGGGGTCCCCGGCCAGGCACCGAGACCCTCCGGCCGGTGATCGAGCACTCGGCCACCGCCGACGCTCGCCGCCTGCTCGGTCACCGCGCGTTCGCCGCCCTCGAACAGCACGGTCACGGTCCACTGCCCGGGACAGCCGGACAGCTCGACCGCGGAGGGCGCGAGACGCGAGCGGACCAGCCTGCGGACGACGGGCACCGGGTCGTCGTCCGCGACGAGCACCGCGCGTACGGCGGCGGGCAGCGGGTGCAGCCGCCAGGCCGTCTCGACGACGACGCCGAGAGTCCCCCACGACCCGCAGAACAGCTTCATGAGGTCGTAGCCGGCGACGTTCTTGACGACCTTGCCGCCCGCGTGGGCGACGACCCCGTCGGCGCGCACCACGGTGACCCCGATGAGCAGGTCGCGGACGGTGCCGTAGAGCAGCCGGAGGGGGCCGCTGGCGTTCGTCGCCACCGTGCCGCCGACCGTCGACCCGTCCAGGGGGCTGTCCAGGGCGAGCCGCTGCCCGGCCTCGCCGAGCGTCGCCTGCAGGTCGCGCAGCGGCGTGCCGGCCCGCACCACGGTGACCAGGTCACCCGCCGCGTGCTCCACGACGCCGCGGAGTCCGGTCGTGTCGAGCACCAGGTCGACCGCCACCGGTGGCGCTCCCCAGTCCAGCCGGGTCCGTGCCCCCCGGGCGACCACTCGCAGGTCGTGCTGGGCGGCGACCCGCAGCACCTCGGCCGTCTGCTCGGTGGAGGCCGGCACGGCCACGAGCCGGGCCGGTGTCCCCGCGACGTCGTCGTCCTCGGTGGCCGGCCTGGCCTGCCCGTCGCAGGCCTTGGCCAGCTCGGACAGGATGGTCGCGTCGGGCGACGTCGCGGCGGCCACCTCAGAAGACCTCCGCCACGCCGGACTCCTGCAGCGGATGGACACCCTTGCGCCGCCCCGGCACCTCGCCGCACAACCGGGGTGTGGGGAAGACCTTGCCGGGGTTGGACAGGTGGTGGGGGTCGAAGGCGCAGCGCAGCAGCTGCATGGTGTCGAGGTCGTCCTCGGTGAACATGCGGGGCATGTACTTGGCCTTGTCCATGCCGACGCCGTGCTCGCCGGTGATCGAGCCGCCGTACTCGATGCAGAGGTCGAGGATGGCCCCCGAGACCTCCTCTGCCCGCTCGGCCTGGCCGGGCACCGCCTCGTCGAACAGCACCAGCGGGTGCAGGTTGCCGTCGCCCGCGTGGAAGACGTTGGCGACCCGCACGCCCGGCCTGCCGTCCTCGGCCGGCTGGTCGGCCAGCGAGGCGATCCGGCGCAGCACCTCGGGCAGCGCGGTCCGAGGGATCACGCCGTCCTGCACGATGTAGTCGGGGCTGATGCGGCCCACCGCGGCGAACGCGGACTTGCGGCCCTTCCAGAACAGCGCGCGCTCGGCGTCGTCGGCGGCGAGCCTGATCTCGAAGGCGCCGTTGTCGCGGCAGTGCCCCTCGACCTGGCCGAACTGCGCGGCGACCTCCGACTCGGGGCCGTCCAGCTCGACGATGAGCACGGCGCCGGCGCCGGCCGGGTAGTCGCAGTGCACCGCGGCCTCGGCCGCCTCGATCGCCAGCGCGTCCATCATCTCGATGGCGGCGGGGACCACGCCGGCCCCGATGATGGCCGAGACGGCTCCGCCCGCCTCGTCGGTGCTGCGGAACGCCGCGAGCAGGGTGCGCACCGACTCGGGGGCGCGCATCAGCCGGACCGTCACCTCGGTCGCGACGCCGAGGGTGCCCTCGGACCCCACGAAGGCGCCGAGCAGGTCGTAGCCGGGCGGGTCCGGTGCCTTCCCGCCCAGGCGCACCACGTCCCCGTCGGGGGTGACGAGCTCGACGCCGAGCACGTGGTTGGTGGTGAAGCCGTACTTCAGGCAGTGGGCGCCGCCCGAGTTCTCGGCGACGTTGCCCCCGATGGAGCAGACCTGCTGGCTCGACGGGTCGGGTGCGTAGTAGAAGCCGTGCGGCGCGGCGGCCCGGGTGACGTGCAGGTTGATGACCCCGGGCTGTACGACGGCGCGCTGGCTCGCCACGTCGACCTCGAGGATGTCACGCATCCGGGACGTGACCACGAGAACGCCGTCGGCTCGGGGCAGCGCGCCGCCGGAGAGGCCGGTGCCGGCACCTCGCGCGACGTACGGGACGGCCGCCTCGGCGCAGGCCCGCACCACCGCGGCGACCTCCGCCGTGCTGCGCGGCAGCACGACGACGGCCGGCGTCACCTTGTAGTGGGCGAGGCCGTCGCACTCGTAGGTGCGCAGCTCCTGGCGGTCGGTGATGACCGCCTCGGCGCCCAGGAGGACGCGCAGCCTCGCCGCGAGGCGTTCGAGGCCTGCCGCTGCCGCGTCCCCCGTCACCGTCACCTCCGCCGTCTAGGGCATGCGTTCGTACGCCGGCAGGGTGAGGAAGTCGGCGAGCTCGTCCGCGAGGGCCATCTCGGTGAACAGCGCCCGCGCGTCGTCGAACCGTGCGCGGCCGAACGCCTCCTCGCCGAGGCTCGTGCGGATCGCCGCGAGCTCCTCGTCGATCACCCTCTCGACGAGCTCGCGGGTGACGGTGGGCCCGTCGGCCAGCGTCACGTCGTTGTGCAGCCACTGCCACACCTGCGAACGGGAGATCTCCGCCGTCGCGGCGTCCTCCATGAGGTTGTTGATGCCCACGGCGCCCTGGCCGCCGAGCCAGGTGGCGAGGTACTGGAGGCCGACGCTCACGTTGTTGCGCAGCCCGGTCTCGGTCACGTCGCCGGGGGTGGACCGTACGTCGAGCAGCTGCTCGGCCGTCACGTGCACCTCGTCGCGGGTGCGGTCGCGCTGGTTGGGCCGGTCGCCGAGCACCTTGTCGAACGCCTCCCGGCAGGTGCCGACCATGCCGGGGTGGGCGACCCACGACCCGTCGAAGCCGTCGCCCGCCTCCCGGGTCTTGTCGTCGAGGACCTTGGCGAAGGCCTGCTCGTTGACCTTCTCGTCCTTGCTCGGGATGAACGCCGCCATGCCGCCGATGGCATGCGCCCCGCGCTTGTGGCAGGTGCGGACGAGCAGCTCGGTGTAGGCCCGCATGAACGGCACCGTCATCGTCACCGAGTTGCGGTCCGGGAGCAGGAAGTCGCGGCCCCGGGTGCGGAAGGACTTGATGACACTGAACATGTAGTCCCAGCGCCCCGCGTTGAGCCCGGCGGAGTGCTCCCGCAGCTCGTAGAGGATCTCCTCCATCTCGAACGCGGCCGGGTAGGTCTCGATGAGCACGGTGGCCCGGATCGTGCCACGCGGGATGCCGAGGTGGTCCTGGGCCAGGACGAAGGCGTCGTTCCACAGCCGCGCCTCGAGGTGGCTCTCCATCTTGGGCAGGTAGAAGTACGGCCCCAGGCCGCGGTCGAGCTGCAGCCGCGCGCAGTGGAACAGGTACAGCCCGAAGTCGAACAGCGACCCGGACATCGGCTCGCCGTCGACGAGGACGTGCTTCTCCGGCAGGTGCCATCCGCGGGGCCGGACCACGATGGTCGCCACCTCGTCGTTCAGCGCGTAGGCCTTGCCGTCCGGCGAGGTGAAGTCGATGGTGCGCTCGAGGGCGTCACGCAGGTTCAGCTGGCCCTCGACCATGTTCTCCCACAGCGGGGTGTTGGCGTCCTCGTGGTCGGCGAGCCACACCTTCGCCCCGGAGTTCAGGGCGTTGATCGTCATCTTGCGGTCGGTCGGGCCGGTGATCTCGACCCTCCGGTCCACCAGGCCCGGCGCCGGCTCGGCCACCCGCCAGGTCGGGTCCTCGCGGACGTCCTTCGTCCCCGGGAGGAAGTCGAGGGTGCCGCCGGCCGCGAGCTCGGCGTACCGCTCCTGCCGGGCGGCGAGCAGCTCGTGCCGGCGGGCGTCGAGGTTGCGGTGCAGCAGCGCGAGCAGCTCGAGGGCCGCAGGGGTGAGGATCTCGTCGTACCGGGGCTTCATCGTCCCCGTGATCTCGACTCCGGCGGGCAGCGACATGCAGGCCTCCTCGCGACCCGCGGACGGGCGTCGGAATGCGGTTGTTGCGCGATGCATGACCGTCTCGGACGCTAGACCTTTCGGACGATTCGGGTCAACGGGTGGTCCCGTCCCCCGGAAAGCCAGGTGCCCCGGCGGCGTGGTCGTGACACCCTGGCCGGGATGACTCGACGCGTGAGCGGTGTTGACAAGGCCGAGATGACCTCAACCGCACCCTTCTTCCAGGACCCATCCCACCTCGACGGCGAGCAGCTCGACCTGGCCGACCGCCAGGCGCTGAGGCGTGTCGCCGGCCTCTCGACCGAGCTCCAGGACGTCACCGAGGTCGAGTACCGCCAGCTGCGGCTCGAGCGCGTCGTGCTCATCGGCGTGTGGACCGACGGCTCCGTCGAGGAGGCCGAGAACTCCCTCGCCGAGCTGGCCGCCCTCGCCGAGACCGCGGGCTCACAGGTGCTCGACGGGCTGATCCAGCGCCGCGACCGCGCCGACCCCGCGACGTACGTCGGGTCGGGCAAGGCCCGCGAGCTGCGCGACATCATCGTCTCGAGCGGCGCCGACACGCTCATCTGCGACGGCGAGCTGACGCCGGGCCAGCTGCGCAAGCTCGAGGATGTCGTCAAGGTCAAGGTCATCGACCGGACCGCGCTGATCCTCGACATCTTCGCCCAGCACGCCAAGAGCCGCGAGGGCAAGGCCCAGGTCTCGCTGGCCCAGATGCAGTACATGCTGCCGCGCCTGCGCGGCTGGGGTGAGTCGATGTCCCGGCAGGCCGGCGGCGCCGGCGGCTCGGGCTCGGGCGGTGTGGGCACCCGTGGCCCCGGTGAGACAAAGATCGAGACCGACCGCCGCCGCATCCGCACCAAGATGGCCCGGCTGCGCCGGGAGATCGCCGGCATGCGCACCGCGCGCGACACCAAGCGGCAGGAGCGCAAGCGGCACGAGGTGCCCTCGGTCGCGATCGCCGGCTACACCAACGCCGGCAAGTCGTCCCTGCTCAACCGGCTGACAGGAGCCGGCGTGCTGGTCGAGAACGCGTTGTTCGCGACCCTGGACCCGACGGTCCGCCGCGCCCGCACCGACGACGGGCGGGACTACACGCTCGCGGACACCGTGGGGTTCGTGCGCCACCTGCCGCACCAGCTGGTCGAGGCCTTCCGGTCCACGCTGGAGGAGGTCGGCGAGGCCGACCTGATCCTGCACGTGGTCGACGGGTCGGACGCCGACCCCGAGTCCCAGCTCGCGGCGGTCCGCGAGGTCCTCGCCGACATCGACGCGCAGGACGTGCCCGAGCTGGTGGTCATCAACAAGGCCGACGCGGCCGACCCGCTGGTGCTCGATCGGCTGCGCCGCCGCGAGAAGCACAGCGTCGTGGTCTCCGCCAGGACCGGCGCGGGGATGGCCGAGCTGCGGGCCGCGATCTCCCGCGACCTGCCGCTGCCGGCCGTCGATGTGCACGTGCTGCTTCCGTACGAGCGGGGTGACCTCGTGTCCCGCATCCACGACCAGGGTCAGGTCCTGGAGGAGGAGCACGGGGCCGACGGCACCCGGGTGCGTGCCCGGGTCACCGGCCCGCTGGCGGGTGAGCTCTCGGCGTACGACGTGAACGGCCGGGTCCGCACCCCCCTCTCCTGACCATCCCCCCCTCCCTGCCAGGGAGGGGCGGGTTACTCGTCCGCGTGCGCCGTTCGGGTGATGCTCGTCGCCTAGGCGTCGAACAGCCTTTACCGCGGCTTGGGACGCGACGATCAGCAGGACATGTCATGGTTCGCGCCCTCCCGCAGCGCCGGGAGCCGCGCGATCGTCACCGGTGCGGGGGGTCTGCTGGCGTCGGGCCCGGTCCTGCACCTGCTCGGCCTCGACGTCGCCGCCGACCTCGCGACGCGGGCGACCGTGGCGGCCGCCACCGCGCTGGCGGTGCTCCTCCTCGTCCGGCGCGCCCGGCCCGAGCCGCCGGACCGACGGCGGCCCTGGCTGCTGCTGGTGGCCGCCACGCTCGCGGAGGGCGCCTGGGCGGTGCTGCTGGGCGAGGACGTCGGCCCGTCCGCCCTCGGCAGTCTCGGGCACCTGGTGGCCGGGCCGCTGCTCGCGGTGGCGCTGTGGGGGCTGCCCGCCCCGGTGGAGTGCCGCAAGAGCTGGGTGTCGACGGCGCTGGACGCTGCGACGGCCTGGCTCGCCAGCGCGATCGCGACCTGGGAGCTCTTCGTGGCTGACGAGGGGGCGGCCGGCTGGGCCTGGCTCGGGCTGATGGCCGACCCGCTGGTGAACGTCGCGGTCGTGACCTCGGTGGTGGCCGTCCTGGCGCGGGCCCGCCGACCGGGCGGGCTCGCCTTCGGGGCGCTGGCCGGCCTGTGCGCCGGGGCCGCGCTGCTCGCCGCGGCCGGCACCGCGGCCCGTCACGGGGTCGCGCCGGGCCTGGTGTCGCCCGTGCTCGCGGCCGGTCTGCTGGCGGTCGCCCTCGGGGCCTGGCTGCCGCCCGAGGGGGTGGAGTCCGAGCTGGTGAGCCGGTCCCGCGAGCGGGTCGCGGTGCTGGTGCCCCTCGCCCCGCTGGCCGTCGCCGCGGCGGTGCTGCTCTCCGCCCTGCTCCTGCGGGTGTCGCTCTCGCCGGTCGCCCTGGTCTGCGCGGCCCTGCTCGCGGCTGCGCTCGTCGGCGGTGCGGTGCTGGCCCGGCTGGAGAGCCTCGCCGTGGAGCGGTCCCTCGACGACCTGGTCGTCAAGCGCACGATGACGCTCGGGACGCGGGAGAAGTGGTTCCGCTCGCTGGTGCGTAACTCCTCCGACGTCATCACCGTCGTGGACGTGCGCGGCGTGGTGCGCTACCAGACCCCGTCCGTCACGCGGATCCTCGGCCACGACCCGCAGCTGCTCGTGGGGACCCGGATCACCGGCCTGATGCGTCCCGCTGACGGGCGCAAGCTGGAGGCCGCGCTGGCGGCCGCGGCGCGCAACCCCGGCCGTCCGGTCACGCTGGAGTTCCCGATCTGGCACCAGAAGGGACGCTGGTGCGACACCGAGACGACGATCACCTCGCTCGTGCACGACCCCGACATCCGCGGTCTGGTGCTCAACAGCCGTGACGTCTCCGAGCGCCGGCAGCTCGAGGAGCAGCTGACGCAGCAGGCCTACTCCGACGCGCTGACGGGGCTGGCCAACCGGGCGTTCTTCCGCACCCGTGTCGAGGAGGCGCTGGCGCAGTCCTTCGCCGCGGCCGAGGTGGCGGTGCTGTTCCTCGACCTCGACGGCTTCAAGGGCGTCAACGACGCGCAGGGGCACCACGTCGGCGACGAGCTGCTCGGCCTCGTCGGCAAGCGGCTGGCGCACTCGGTGCGGCCGGGGGACGTCGTCGCCCGGCTCGGCGGGGACGAGTTCGCCATCCTCGTGACGGGGCCGGACGCCGAGGAGGCCGCGGTCTGGGTGGCCGAGCGGGTGCGCCGGTCCCTCGCCTCACCGTTCGTGCTGGACGGGCGGGAGCTGGCGCTCGGGGCCTCGACGGGGATCGCCGTGAGCGACCGCGGCGACGAGACCGCCGACCAGCTGCTACGCAACGCGGACCTCGCGATGTACCGCGCGAAGGCCCGTCGTGACCTCGGCTTCGTGCGCTTCGAGTCGCAGATGCACGATGCGCTGATGGCGCGGATGCAGGCCGAGTCCGACCTGCGGCACGCCGTCGCGAACGGTGACCTGGTCCTGCACTACCAGCCGGTCGTCGAGCTCGGCAGCGGACGCATCGTCGGAGTGGAGGCGCTGGTCCGCTGGGCGCACCACGAGCGGGGCCTCGTCTCGCCCGGCGAGTTCATCGAGCTCGCCGAGGAGACCGGGCTGGTCAGCGACATCGGCTCCTGGGCGATCCTGGAGTGCTGCCGGCAGGGGGCGCGCTGGCAGCGGTACGCCGGGCCGGGCGGGGTGTTCAAGGTCGCCGTCAACGTCTCGGCGCGTCAGCTCACGTCGGCGCTGCCCCGCCAGGTGCGGGACGCCCTCGTCGAGACGGGGGTCCCGGGGTCGGCGCTGACCCTGGAGATGACCGAGAGCGTCCTCATGGAGCGCACCGACGAGGTCGTCGAGCTCCTGCGCCGGATGAAGACGATGGGGGTGAAGGTCGCGGTCGACGACTTCGGCACGGGCTACTCGTCGCTGTCCTACCTCTCGCGGTTCCCCGTGGACATCCTGAAGATCGACCGGTCCTTCGTGCAGCACATCGGCAGCGACTGCACCGAGCAGGGCGAGCTGGCCGGCACCATCGTGCGGCTGGGCGAGTCGCTGCGGCTCGAGACGGTCGCGGAGGGCATCGAGACCGAGCACCAGCGGGAGATCCTCGCCCGGATGGGCTGCACGTTCGGTCAGGGCTACCTGTTCGCCCGCCCAATGCCCGCGGACGAGCTGGACGCGGTGCTGGCGGAGCAGCAGCCCTCCGCCGTCACCGCCTGACGCCCGCCCCCCGCGCGCCGCTCCCCCTTCCCCGGCAGCGATCATGCACGTTCCGTCGCGACGGAACGTGCATGATCGCTGCCGGGAGCGGGGCGTTACCCGGTTGTTGGCGTTACTCGACCCGGCCGCCGAGGTG
>DASVBJ010000137.1:0-2208 GCA_036375895.1 Actinomycetes bacterium
CAGCATCTGCGACAGCGTGACCCCGCGGCGCTCCCACCGCAGCAGGGCGGCCTCGTCGGAGGCGTCCGGGTCGATCGCCTCCTGGAACCGCTTCATCAGCGCCGCCACCGCCCGCGGGTCCGACTCGCTGGCAACGGCAAGGGCCTCGGACTCGATCAGCAGCACCGCCCCGTGCGGGGCGCCAGCGACCCCGCGCACGATCTCGCGCACTGCCGCCGGGTCGACCTTCCCGGCGGCCAAGGCCGTTGCCGTGTCGGCCAGCAGCCCGGACCCCAGGACGCGGGCCGTCCGCACGGTGCCGGTCGCCTCCCGCGGGCTCATCCGGGCGTGCGCGCGCAGCCACGCGCCGGTCGTGAGCAGCCCCTCGTCCACGTGCGAGCCCCGGGCGTCGACCTCACGCACGGCCGAGAGCATCACCGCCTCCAGCCGGGCCTGCACCGACCTCAGTGCGCGGACCTGAGCCGTCAGCTCTTCGTGCGAACAGCTGCCCAGGGCACCTGGCGAGGCGGACTCGACGAGCGCGTCGACGGCGGCTGTCACGGCACCCAGCGCCGACCCCACGCTCCGCAGCCCGCTCGAATACATGTTCGAATCCTACCATCGGGCGCCGACACTCAGATCCTCGGAAAGCCGTTTGGGGACAACGGATTTCGCCATCCACAGCCCAGTCCCCGAACCGGGCGCGAGGAGTCGATGACGGTCTGAGCCGACACCTCGGTCGCCCAACCCACAGCCCTGAAGGGCGAGTCAGTCGTTGCGTGCCGTCCGGGTGTGCTCGTTGACCAGCCGGGCGAACTGCCGCGCCTGCTCCTGCGCGTGCGCGCCGTCGGACTTCTGCACCCCCATCGCAGCCATCGCCTCCCCGTCGGCGAGGTCGAGCATCATCCACGCGTCGTCGCGAAGCAGTCGCACGCCGACGATCTCGGCCCAGTCCAGCCGCTTGCTGCGCAGGATGTTGACCACCGTCACGCCGCGCTCGTCGGCGATGATCCGGACCGAGGCGAGCCGGTGGAGGAACCACGCGACGAGCGCAGCGAACGCCACTAGCGCCAGCCGCGACCCCGTCCCCCACGCGTGCCGGCCGGTGCTCGGGAGCGTGCCCGCGCCGGCGACCAGTGCGCCCACGACGAGCACGAGGCAGGGGTAGATCACGGCTCGGGCCAGGCGGGGCCGGAAGACCGTGCGACGGTCAGTCATCGCGACCTGCCTAGAGCCGGCAGGCGTGGATGTCGGTGACCAGGATGCCGCGGGCGCCGAGCTCCCAGAGCTCGTCCATGATCCGGTTGGTCTCGGTGCGAGGCACCATGGCCCGCACGGCGACCCAGCCCCGGTCGTGCAGCGGCGACACCGTCGGCGACTCGATGCCCGGCGTCAGGTCCACGGCCCGGTCGACGAGCTCGGCGCGGATGTCGTAGTCCATCAGCACGTAGCGGCGGGCGATGATGACGCCCTGCATGCGGCGCACCAGCTGGTCGACGGCCGGTGACGATGCCGCACCGGTCCGCCGGACGAGGACGGCCTCGGACTCGAGGATCGGCTCCCCCACGATCTCCAGTCCCGCCTGGCGCAGCGTCGTCCCCGTCGAGACCACGTCCGCGATCACGTCGGCCACCCCGAGGCGCACCGCCGTCTCCACCGCGCCGTCCAGCCGGATCACCTCGGCGTCGACGCCGCGGTCGGCGAAGTACTTCGAGAGCAGGCCGCCGTACGACGTGGCGACCCGCTTGCCGGCCAGGTCGGCCAGGGCCTGCACCGACCCCGGGCGGGCAGCGAACCGGAACGTCGACCCCGCGAAGCCCAGCGCAAGGATCTCCTCGGCGGCGGCCCCGCTGTCGAGCAGCAGATCGCGACCGGTGATGCCGACGTCGAGCTCGCCGGTGCCGACGTACACAGCGATGTCCCGCGGTCGCAGGAAGAAGAACTCGGTGTCGTTCTCGGGGTCGTGCAGGATCAGCTCGCGGGTGTCGGACCGCTGGCGATAGCCCGACTCGCGCAGCATGCTCGCGGCCGGCTCGGCCAACGAGCCCTTGTTGGGCACGGCGACACGCAGCACGTGCGGGGACCTCTCTTCGGACGAGCGGGGACGGCGCTTACAGGTGAGCGTAGACGTCCGCAGGGGTGAGCCCCCGGGCGAGCATGAGCACCTGCAGGTGGTACAGCAGCTGCGAGATCTCCTCGGCGGCCCGCTCAGGCGTCTCGTGCTCTGCC
>DASVBJ010000022.1:0-5906 GCA_036375895.1 Actinomycetes bacterium
GGCCGCGCCGGGCGAGGCGTTCATGCCCGTGGCGATCTGCTCCTTGGCGGCCGAGTCGTCGAAGCGCGGGAACATGAGCTGGGCCAGCTGGTCGCCGTTGACCCGGGCCAGCGCCTCGTCCATGTCGATGAGACCCTGGTCGACGAGCTGGGTGGCGATGCGGAACGCAGCCCCGGCCGTGCGCTTGCCGACGCGGGTCTGCAGCATCCACAGCTTGTTGCGCTCGATGGTGAACTCGATGTCGCACAGGTCGCGGTAGTGGTTCTCGAGCGTCTCCATGATGGCCAGCAGCTCGTCGTACGCCGGCTTGTCGATCCGCTCGAGGTCCTGCAGCGGCACGGTGTTGCGGATGCCCGCGACCACGTCCTCGCCCTGGGCGTTCTGCAGGTAGTCGCCGTAGATGCCCTGGTGGCCGGAGCCGGGGTCACGGGTGAACGCGACGCCGGTGCCGGAGTCCATCCCGAGGTTGCCGAACACCATCGAGCAGACGTTGACCGCGGTGCCGAGGTCGGCCGGGATGCGCTCCTGGCGCCGGTAGAGGATGGCGCGGGGCGCGTTCCAGGAGTCGAAGACGGCGCGGATGGCGAGATCCAGCTGCTCGCGGGGGTCGGTGGGGAACTCCCGGCCGGCGTGCTCGCGCACCAGGCCCTTGAAGGTGTCGACGAGCTGGCGCAGGTCGTGCTCGTCGAGGTCGAGGTCGTTCTCGGTGCCCTTGCGCTGCTTCGCCTCGTGCAGGGCCTCCTCGAAGTGGTCGCCGTCGACGTCGAGCACGGTCTTGCCGAACATCTGGATGAGCCGCCGGTAGGAGTCCCAGGCGAAGCGCTCGTTGCCGGCCTGCTTGGCCAGGCCCTGCACGGACTCGTCGTTCAGGCCGATGTTGAGGACGGTGTCCATCATGCCGGGCATGGAGAACTTCGCGCCCGAGCGCACCGAGACCAGCAGCGGGTCGTCGGGCTGACCGAGCTTGCGGCCCATCGCCTGCTCGAGGGCGTCGAGGTGCCGGCTGACCTCGTCCCGCAGCTCGTCCGGCTCGTCCCCGGTCTCCAGGTAGACCTTGCACGCCTCGGTCGTGATGGTGAACCCCGGGGGCACGGGGAGGCCGAGATTCGTCATCTCGGCGAGGTTGGCCCCTTTGCCCCCCAGCAGGTCCTTGAGATCCTTGTTGCCCTCGGTGAAGTCGTAGACGTACTTCGGCACGGCCACCCTCGCCTCGTCGGTCGGAAGCTCCCGGTGTGGAGCCTACCCATGCTCCGCAGAGGGCAGACCGCAGGTCGAGGGACCAAGGTCATGCGGGACGAGCGGAAGGGCACGGACAGGGAGTGACTAGCATGGTCATGATCGACGAGGCCCGCGCGCTGCGCTGGGGCGTGATCGGGACCGGGAGCATCGCGTCCTCCTTCGCGGCGGACCTGAGGCTGCTCCCCGACGCGGAGCTGGTCGCGGTCGGCTCCCGGGCGCAGGCCACCGCGGACGAGTTCGGCGACCGGTACGACGTGCCCCGCCGCCACCCGTCGTACGCCGGGCTCGTCGCGGACGACGAGGTCGACGTGGTCTACGTCGCCACACCGCACCCGGGCCACCACGATGCGGCGCTGGCCGCGATCGAGGCCGGCAAGGCGGTGCTCGTGGAGAAGCCGTTCACCATGGATGCCGGCGAGGCCCTCTCGCTGGTCGCGGCGGCCCGACGGCACGGCGTCTTCCTCATGGAGGCCATGTGGGCGCGGTTCGTGCCGCACATGGTCCGGCTGCGGTCCCTCGTCCAGGACGGGGCGCTCGGCGACGTGCGGGCGGTGCTGGCCGACCACGGCCAGTGGTTCGCCCCCGACCCCGACCACCGGCTCTTCGCCCCGTCGCTGGGCGGCGGCGCACTGCTCGACCTGGGCGTCTACCCCGTGTCGCTGGCGTCGATGCTGCTCGGCGAGCCGGCCGCGGTGTCGGCGGTCGGCACCCCGGCGTTCACCGGGGTGGACGCGCAGACCTCGATGGTCATGACGTACGCCGGGGGCCGCCAGGCCGTGCTGAGCTGCACGCTGGAGGCGCTCGGTGCCAACCGCGCGACGGTCGTCGGGACCGATGCGCGCATCGAGCTCGACCCCGTCTGGTACATGCCCGGAGGCTTCTGGCTGCTGCGCCGGGACGGCACGGCGGAGCGGTACGACGAGCCGCACGAGGGCAGCGGGCTGCGTCACGAGGCCGCCGAGGTGATGCGATGCATGCGGGCCGGCCTGACCGAGAGCCCGGCGATGCCGCTCGACGAGACGGTCGCGATCATGCGCACGATGGACGAGGTCCGGCGGCAGATCGGGCTCGACTACGCCGCCCTCACCGCTTGACGTGCGCCTCCGTTGTCGCCGGTGCCGTCAGCCGGCCTTGGCCGCCAGCACCGTGATCAGCGTGTCGCCGTCGCACTGCGGCAGCTCGCGGATGGCCCACCGGCCGCGGTAGCCCTCGCCGGACCAGTCGGACTCGGCGTCGTGCTCCTCGACCTCGCCCGCCGAGAGCCGCAGCCCGGCCTCCGGCAGGGACTTCTGGAGGAACGCCAGGGTCTCCTTGACGCCCTGAGAGGTGACCGCGTAGACGATCAGACGGCCCTCGCTGCGCTTCTCGCTGCCGGTCACGATCGCCGAGTCGGGCAGCCGGAACGCAGACGGGAAGCCGGCCGGCACCGGCGCCGCCGTCGCCTTGGCGGCACAGGTCGCGCCGGCGCTGGAGGTCTTGGTCGCCCTCTCGACCTCCCGGGCCTCCTTGCTCTCGAACACCTCGCATCCGCTGGCCAGCAGCATGGCCGCTGCCGCCGCGAGGGCCACGGCCGCCCGGGCTGCCCGCACCGGCACCTACTTCCTCGGCTTCTTGACGTGCTTGCCGGAGACGACCGCGTCATAGGCACCGAACAGCGTGTTCCCCGAGCTCTGCCGCGCGATCGTGGCGAGAGCGTCGTAGTTCTGCGCGCCGCCCGAGGCGCAGGCACCGGTGCAGCCGTCGGCGTAGCCGACCTCGATGCGGCCCAGCTTGTCGATCGTCACGTCCATGAAGTCGAGCAGGTTGCGGTCCTGCCCGCAGGTGGTGCCGCCGGTGCAGATGGAGCCCTTCTGGACCGGGTCGTTGGGCGTGACGTCGGTGGTGACCCAGCTGACGCCCCCGTCGTACGTCGTGGCGACGTAGAGGTGCCAGACCCCCTGGAAGCTCTGCTGGTCCTGGTAGTTGCCGCCGGTGGTGCTGCCGAGGAAGGCGAACGCCGCGCGGTTGGCGTCACCGGCCACGACCGCCGGGAACACGATGTTCTTCACCCCCAGCTGCGCGCCGACGTTCTGGTCGTTGCTCCAGGTCTTGCCCTTGTCGTGGGAGACCGCGATGCGGGCGGTGCCGTCGCTGTTCTGGTAGCCGAGGTACGCCGTGCCGTCGGCGCCGATGCCGACGCTCGGGTCGGAGTCGCCCGGCGTGCTGGTCGGCACCTTGCGGACCTCCCAGGTCGCGCCGTTGTCCTCCGAGACGGCGACCGCCTGGTTGCCGCCGCAGCCCTTGTTGGGCACGTACACCGTGCCGTCGGGCGCCACCTTCACGTGCCCGTGCAGGCCGCCGCAGTCGAGCAGGCTGTACATCGGCACGGCCGGGCCGTACGTGAGGCCGCCGTCACGGCTCACCGCGCACGACGCGTCGGCGATGTCCTGCGAGCAGTAGTAGACCGCCAGGTCGGAGGTCAGGCCGCCCTGACCGTTCGCACTGAAGGGGCCGCCGCCGATTGTCTGGTGGTCGACACCGGAGTTGATGCCCGAGCCGGACGTCGGCGTCCAGGTCGCGCCGTCGTCGTCGGTCATGCACGTGAGCGCGGTCTTGCCGGCCAGCTGCGACTCGAAGGTCCGCCCGGACTGGTGGTCGGTGAACAGGATCGGGTCGAGGCTGGTGGTGCTGCCCTGCGGGCAGCCGTTCGCCGCCTTGGCGCTGCGGTCGGCCCAGGTCGCGGTGCCGGCCGAGTCGAAGTCCACCTTGTACGTCGAGGTGTACGCCTGGTAGGTCGTCGCGCCGGTCTGCCAGTTGTTGCCGATCGACGGCTCCCCGGCGTCGTGGGCGTCGGGCAGGCTCTCCGGGGCCGCGTAGTTACGGAACCCCGGCGCCGTGGCCGTGCTGGGGGCCGGGTCGGCCGGGTTCTGCGTCAATGCCGCCGTGCCGGTGAAGCTCTCGCCGAGCGGCGCGTACGGCACCACCCGCACCGTGTACGACCCGGACACCGCGGGCAGCAGGACCGTCTCGGGGTCGCTCGACGACGCGGCCGAGCTGATCGTGCTGCCCGACGCGTCGAGCACGTAGAGATCGAAGTCGGCCGCGCTGTTGGCCCACTGCACGTCGATCCGGAGGCTGTGGTCGGTGTCGTACCCGGCAGGCACGGAGACGCCCAGCTGGAAGTCGTCGCACGGCGTCGCCGAGCCGCACTGCGGGTCCCCTAGCGTCCCGGTCGTGTTGGCCACCGCGAACGGCCCGGCGGTCCACGTGGTGCTCGTGCTCGTGTCGCTCACCGACCCGCTGGCCGGCGTCGCCGCGTCGGCGGGCAAGGTCGCGAGGGCCCCGCAGAGCCCGGCAGCCACCAGCCCTGCCACCACCCGGCGCCGTGGGGACGCACCCATCCAGAGTCCGAACACGACACGCCTCCTCCGGCCCAGGGTCGGGCCCTCCACCGGTCAACGAGCGGCGGGGACCTGGGTCACGCTCGGGGTTCCCCGCCTGAAGCGGGGCGAAACATGCCGATCTGCCCTTTCGGTCACCCGCCCGAGACCGCGAGCTCGGCGTCCCCGGCCACGTGGCCGCCGCCGGTGCTGTCGAGCCACCCCTCGGGAAGCACCACTCGGCGCGGCGACCCGAGCCGCCCCCGCGGCGCGCCCACCGCGTCGGGAGGGAACGGGACGCCGCCGTCGAGCGTGGCCAGCAGCTCGTCGAGCTCGGACAGGGATGACACCATCCCGAGCCGCTGCCGGGTCTCGCCGCCCACCGGGAAGCCCTTGAGGTACCACGAGACGTGCTTGCGGAACTCGCGGGCGCCCTTGTCCTCGCCGAGCCAGTCGGCCATGAGGCGGGCGTGCCGGCGCATCACGGCCGCCACCTCGGACAGCCGGGGGCCGGGCTCGTCGGGGCGCCCGTCGAAGGCCCGCTGGAACGAGCGGAACAGCCACGGCCGACCCAGGCAGCCCCGGCCCACCACGACCCCGTCGCAGCCGGTCTCGCGCATCATCCGCAGTGCGTCCTCGGCCTCCCACACGTCGCCGTTGCCGAGCACCGGCACCTGCGTGACGTGCTCCTTCAACCGGGCCACCGCCGACCAGTCGGCCTGACCCGAGTAGGCCTGCGCCGCCGTGCGCCCGTGCAGAGCCACCGCGGTGACGCCCTCGTCCTGCGCGATCCGCCCGGCGTCGAGGTAGGTGAGGTGGTCGTCGTCGATGCCCTTGCGCATCTTCATGGTCACCGGCAGGCCTTCCGCGGCCTGCACCGCGGCCCGCAGGATCGACCGCAGGAGGTCGCGCTTCCACGGCAGCGCCGCTCCCCCACCGCGCCGGGTCACCTTGGGCACCGGGCAGCCGAAGTTGAGGTCGATGTGGTCGGCGCGGTCCTCGGCCACCAGCATCGTGACGGCCTCGCGCACGTACTGCGGGTCGACCCCGTAGAGCTGCAGGCTGCGCGGCGTCTCGTCCGGCCCGAACTCGATCATCTTCATCGTCTCGGGGTCGCGCTCGACCAGCGCCCGGGTGGTGATCATCTCGCTGACGAACAGCCCCCCGCCGTACTCCCTGCACAGGGTCCGGAACGGCGCGTTGGTGATGCCCGCCATCGGCGCGAGGACGACCGGCGGCCACACCTGGTGCGACCCGATGCGCAGCGGGGTCGTCGCAGGGCCGGTCTCGGCGGGGGCGGTCACGCGT
>DASVBJ010000055.1:0-18674 GCA_036375895.1 Actinomycetes bacterium
GGACGGCCCGGCGTGGGCGCCGATCTCGAACAGGCCGAGGTCGTGGTCGTTGGTGGAGCCGGGGGCCTGCAGGAAGGCGGCGCCGGGGATCTGTGCCATCGAGGTGATCGGCCGGAAGCCGAGCACGTCGCGGTAGAACGCCACGCTGCGGTTGACGTCGCCGACGAACAGCACGGCGTGGTTGAGGCGTACGACGGGCATGGTGGTCCTCCTTGGGGAAAGAGTGCGCTTCTCAGGCGGTGAGCGACAGGGCCGGCTCGGTGGCCGGGAGCACGATGGACTCGAGGGGGAGCCGTTCCCTCGGTGCGACCTCGCGTGCCGCCAGGGCCGCGGGGAGGTTGCGGGCGTCGCCGGGGCTGCCGACGGCGATGACAACGAGGGGCTCCGTCCCGGTTGGCAAGCCGAACTCCGTGGTGGTCTTCGCCCGGTCGAAGCCGCCCATCTGGTGCACGGCCAGCCCCTCCGCCTCGGCCTGGGCGGTGAGGTGCGCGACCGCCTGGCCGACGTCGTAGGCGGCGTAGCCACGGTGGTTGCCCTCGGCGTCCTCCGTCACGGCCACCGCCAGCACCAGGGCCGCCGCGTCGGCCGCCCACGTGCGGTTGCCGGGGTGGAGCACCGCGAGCAGGCGCAGGAAGTCCGTGCTGCCGCGCCGGCCCACCAGGAACCGCCACGGCTGGCTGTTGTTGGCCGAGGGCGCCCAGCGCGCCGCCTCGAGCAGTGCGGTCACCTGCCGGTCGGTGAGGGGGACCTGGGTGTCGAAGGCCAGGGTGCTCCACCGCCGTGCGAGCAGCGGGTGCAGGGCCACGGCGGTCGTGGCCGTCCGGGACGTGCCGCCCTCCGGCCTGCGCGCCATGGGTCCTCCCGGCTTGCGCGTCATCGGTCCTCCACATAGTTGAAAGTTCAAGTGACACCCTACAGAAGTCACTTGAGATGTCAACTATTCCGTGCGGCCGGTGACCACGGGCCATGGCACTCGCCCCAGCCACGGAAAGTTCCGGGGTCATGGATGCGCCGGGCCAGAAGGTCGGTCAGCCGAGCGTCTCGTCCACGTAGCACCAGCGCCAGGCCTCGCCGATCTCGAAGCTGCGCACGACGGGATGGTCGGTCTCGTGGAAGTGCGCGGTGGCGTGCCGCTGCGGCGACGAGTCGCAGCAGCCGACGTGACCACAGATCAGGCAGAGCCGGAGGTGCACCCAGCGGGTGCCGTCGCGCAGGCACTCCTCGCAGCCCTCGGCCGTGCGCGGCCGCACCGCGGCGGGCGCGTCGGCGAGGTGCCGGCAGGGGTGCACCTGGTCGGCCCGGGCCACGAGCTCGCGGTCGATCCGCTCGCCCTTGTCCTCGAGCCGGTCCAGCAGCGACTCCTCGCTGTCCAGCAGGACGAGCACCTCGCGCAGCACCTCGTCGTCGACCGTGCCCTTGTTCCGCGCCGCCACGACCACGTCGCGTTCGGCGGCCAGCATGGCGAGCCGCAGCCGGCGGTACGTGTCGCTCGGGGTCTCGGCGATCTCGCTGCTCCGTCCGAGCCGCTCCCACGCCGCGTCGGCCCGCTTGCGAGTGCGCTCCTCGAGCCGCGCGATGACAGCGGGGTCGTCGTCCGGCGACTTCAGCGCCTCGAGCCGCCGCAGCCCGGCCCGGGCGGCCTCGGACAGCAGCGCCGCCTCCTGCAGCGCGTCCTCGGCGGAGTCCGGGCCGGGCAGGCCGAGCCACCGGACCAGGGCGGGCAGCGTGGTGCCCTGCACCAGCAGGGTGCCGGCCACGACCACGAACGCGGCGAGCACCAGCAGGCCCCGCTGGGGCGTGTCCGTCGGCAGGATGAGCGCGGCCGCCAGCGTGACGACTCCGCGCATGCCCGCCCAGGACACGAGGGTGGCGTGCGACCACGCCCAGGCGCGGCGGCGCATCGCCGCCGGACCGTAGTGGTACGCCGCCGTCGCCCCGAAGACCCACACCACCCGGGCGGCGATCGTGACCACGAGCACGACGGCACACGTGAGCACCAACCTCGAGGTCCCCAGGTTGCTGTCGGCGGCGTCGGAGAGCACGGATGGCAGCTGCAGCCCGATGAGCAGGAACACCGCGTTCTCCAGGACGAACTGCACGGTGCGCCAGTTGGTCTGCTCGGACAGCCGCGACGACGCGGACTGCAGGCTCGGCGCCTTGTGGCCGAGCAGCAGGCCGGTCACCACGACGGCCAGGACGCCACTCGCGTGCAGGGCCTCGGCCGGAAGGTAGGCGATGAACGGCGCGACGAACGACAGGGTGGTGTCCAGGACCGGGTCCTGCACGCGTCGGCGGACCGCCACGAGCACCGCCGACACGACCAGTCCGACGAGCAGGCCGCCTCCGGCCGCGAGCAAGAAGTAGCCGGCGACCTGCCACACAGCCACCGAGGCGGAGATAGCCGCCACCGCCGTGCGCAGCGACACCAGCGCGGTGGCGTCGTTGACCAGGCTCTCGCCCTCGAGGATCGACACGATGCGTCTCGGCATGCCCACCCGCCGCGCCACGGTCGTGGCCGCGACCGCGTCGGGCGGGGCGACGACCGCGCCGAGGGCGAACGCCGCGGCGAGGGGCAGGCCCGGTACGACGAGCCAGGCGGCCCAGCCGACGACCAACGTGGTGAACACCACCGCCCCGACCGCCATGATGCCGATGGCCTGGTGGTTGGCTCGCACGTCGAACAGCGACGTCCGCAGGGCGGCGGCGTAGAGCAGCGGCGGGAGCAGGCCGAGCAGGACGACCTCGGGATCCAGTCGGTACTCCGGCACGCCGGGCACGAGCGAGGCGAGGACGCCGACGACGATCAGCACCAGCGGCGGGGAGAGCCCGAGCGGCCGGGCCACGCCCGCCACGACGGCGACCGTGGCCACCAGGGCGAGGATCTCGACGGCCTGCTGCACGCCTGCATCATCGCGTGCGTCGTCTCCGCCGTGATCGCACTGGTAGTCTTTGTCGGCGACGGCACCCGCCGTCCATCTCCCGCGGGCGAGCTGAGCCCGCGAGGTCGCACCCGTGAGGCCCGCTGTGGCGGCACCATGCCGCTCGCGCCGAGCACGTACGCCCATCACGTCGCGGCCTATGACTCAAGCGACGGAGTGTTCACACACCGCATGCCCCAGCCTGCCCGACGTACCCGTACGTCCTCTTCCACTGACTCGTCCTCCTCCCGTCCGCGCCGAGCCCCCCGGGCGAGGAGCGGCGGCCCCCGGCCTCGCGTCGAGCGGCCGGCTACCGGGCCTGCGGCCGACCTCGAGCGCCGGCTCACCGAGGCGCTGGAGGCTCCCGAGCCGGCCCCTCGCGCCTTCGCCGAGCTGGGCCTGCCCGCCCCGTTGGTCGCCGAGCTCTCCCGTCGCGGCGTGCTCGCGCCCTTCGCGATCCAGGCCCGGACGCTGCCCGACGCGCTGGCCGGCCGGGACGTGCTCGGGCGCGCACAGACCGGCTCCGGCAAGACGCTGGGCTTCGGGCTGCCGCTGCTCGCCCGGCTCGCCGGCGACGTGGCCGGGCGCCGACCGGGCACGCCGCGCGGTCTCGTCCTCGTCCCGACGCGCGAGCTCGCCAAGCAGGTCACCGACGTCCTCGCCCCGCTGGGCAAGGCGATCGGGCTGCGGGTCGCCTCGGTCTACGGTGGTGCGCCCATCGGCCGTCAGATCGACGCGATGGGCCGTGGCGTCGACGTCGTCGTCGCCACTCCGGGCCGGCTCGTCGACCTCATCGAGCGTCGGGTCTGCACGCTCACGGAGGTGGCGGTGACGGTGCTCGACGAGGCCGACTTCATGGCCGACCTCGGCTTCCTCCCGGCAGTCACCTCGCTGCTCGACATGACGCCGGCCGGTGGCCAGCGGATGCTGTTCTCCGCGACGCTGGACCGCGGCGTCGCGCGGCTCGTCGACACGTACCTCACGGACCCGGCCGTGCACGCGGTCGCGCCGACCGCGTCATCGGCGGCGTCGATGGACCACCACGTGTTCACCGTGCGCGCCGAGGACAAGCTGACGGTCACCGCCGAGGTGGCCGCCCGCCCCGGGCGCACCCTCCTGTTCGTCCGGACCAAGCACGGGGCCGACCGGCTGGCCAGGCAGCTGACGCGGTCAGGGGTCGACGCGAGGGCCATCCACGGCAACCTCAACCAGAACCAGCGGCAGCGGGCGCTCGACGCCTTCACCTCGGGTCACACCCGCGTGCTGGTCGCCACCGACGTCGCGGCGAGGGGCATCCACGTCGACGACGTCGACCTGGTCGTCCACTTCGACCCGCCGAACGACCACAAGGACTACCTGCACCGCTCGGGCCGCACGGCCCGGGCCGGCAGCTCGGGGACGGTCGTGGCCCTGGCGCAGCCGGACCAGGTCCGCGCGCTGGCCAGGCTGCACCAGGACGCCCGCGTGACGGCGAGCACGGTGTCGGTCCACCCGGGTCACGAGGCGGTCCGCCGGCTGGCGACGACGGGGACACCGGTGGTCGTGACGGGTCCCGAGCCGACGCGCACAGCCGGCGCGAAGGGCGGGGGACGGGTCCGGCCGGCTGCTGGGCGCTCGCGGCGACCTCGCCCCCAGCGCCGCTCGGCCTGAGCCGCGCGGGGTCGTGGGCGGTCTCGCCGCCCACGACCTCCACCGGCGCGGTGGAGGTCGCGCACCCTGGAACGGGCTCGAACGGGCCTGTGCCCGGCCTCAGGCGGTGCGCCGGGTGGCGGTCTTCTTGGTGGCGGCCTTCGCGGTCTTCTTCGTGGCCTTCTTCGCGGCGGCCTTCTTGGCCGGTGCCTTCGTGGCCTTCTTCGTGGTCTTCGCGGCCGACGTCTTGGCGGCAGCCGTCTTCGTGGCGGCCTTGCCGTCGGATGCCTTCGCGGTCGTCTTCCCCGAGGGCTTCGCCTCCGCAGAGGCCGCCTCGCCGCGGCGCGAACGGGCGTCGGCGACACTGCGGCGCAGCGCCTCCATCAGGTCGACGACCTGGCCGGCCCGTGGCGCCTGCTCCTCCGGCTGCTTGACCTCGTGGCCCGCCGCCTTGGCCTCGATGACCTCCTCGAGGGCCTCCCGGTAGTGGTCGGAGTACTCGGTGGGGTCGAAGTCCGCCGACAGTGCGGCGATGTACGACTCGGCCATCTGCAGCTCCTGCGCGCGGACGCTGACGTCCTGGCCGAGGAAGTCGAAGGCCGGCGAGCGCACCTCGTCGGGCCAGAGCAGCGTCTGCAGGACGAGCACGCCCTCCCGCGGCCGGAGCATCGCGAGCCGCTCCCGCTGGCGCAGCGCCACCTTGACGATCGCGACCTTGTCGGCGTTCTCGAGCGAGTCGCGCAGGAGCACGTACGGCTTGATGTCGCCACCGGTCGGGTCGCAGAAGTAGGGCTTCCCCATCTGCACCGCGTCGACCTGCTCGGCGGGGACGAAGCTCAGCACCTCGACCGCCCGGGAGGTCGAGATCGGCAGGTTCGCGAAGTCCTCGTCGTCGAGCACGACCATCTCGCCGTCCGGCAGCTCGTAGCCCTTGGCGATGTCGCCGTAGGCCACCTCCTCGCCGTCGACCGAGCAGACGCGCTTGTAGCGGATGCGGCCGCCGTCCTCGCGGTGCACCTGGCGGAAGGAGATGTCCTTCTCCTCGGTGGCGCTGTAGAGGCGGACCGGGATGGACACCAGCCCGAACGAGATGGCGCCCTTCCAGATGCTCTGCATAGGACACGCTCCGGGGAGGGTACGGCGGGAACGGCCGGGACATCCGGGCCGTGCCCATGATCGACGTTTCCGTTCCTGCCCCGCCAGCGTATCTGCGACACGCCGGGTTGCCTCCACCGAAATGTCGGGAGGCCGTGGCACCGTCGGGCATGTAGACAAAGCAACGTTCGGGAGCCCGGAGATGTCGACAGCCTTCGCCACCGTCGTGCGCTACTGCGCCACGTGTCGGGTCGACGGGGCGTTCGAGCAGCCCGAGTGCCTCGACGGACACGAGGTCGACTGCCCGGAGTGGGTCTGCGTCACCTGCGGCGACGCGTTCGTCGTCGGGTTCGAGCTGCCCGCCCCGGTTCCTGTCGCGGTGCCGCGCTCGGTCGCCTGATCGGCCGCCCGCCGCGGCCCGGAATGCGATACTTCCGCGAGTGACGGTCGACGCGGCAGTGGTCTCGCGTGCCGCGTCCAGAGCGGTGGAGCGGTCGCGCGGGCTCGCGATAGGCCGCGACGCCGCGATCGCCGCGACCGTGCTCTCCTGGGTGCCGCTCGTCCTCCTGCTCGATCGTGGCGCCGACATCTGGACCCAGCGCGCGCTGGGCCTCGGCACCTGGGTCCTGCTGCTCACCCTCCTGCGGCGGGAGTCGCCGCTCGTGCGCGCGCAGGTGGCGGTCGTCGTCCTGTTCGCCACCGCGGTCGAGTACACCTTCTCCCCGCTGCTCGAGGTCTACGTCTACCGTCTCGGCAACGTGCCGGCGTTCGTGCCGCCGGGTCACGGCCTGGTCTACCTTGCGGCGCTCGCCATGGGACGCACCCTGTTCTTCCGGCGCCATCGGCGCCGACTCGTCGCAGCGACCCTGGCCGTCGGCGGTGCCTACGCCGCGTGGGGCGTCCTGCTCGCGCCGCGCCTCGACGTGCTGGGTGCGTTCTGGTTCCTGTGCCTGGTGGGGTTCCTCCGCTGGGGACGCTCCGTGACGCTGTACGTCGGCGCGTTCGCCGTCGTCACGTACCTCGAGGTCCTCGGCACCTGGATCGGCACCTGGGAGTGGCAGACCCAGGACCCGACAGGCCTTGTCGCGATCGGCAACCCGCCCTCGGGCGCGGCCGGCGGCTACGGATGGTTCGACCTCGCGGCCACGCTCGCCGCGCCGACGGTCCTGCTGCTCGTACGCCGGGTGGCCCGGCGGACGAGGCGAGGTCAGCCCGCCGGTGTCAGCCGCTTGAGCACCTCGTCGTGCAGCAGCCCGTTGGTGGCCACCGCGCTGCCGCCGGCCGGACCCGGCGTACCGTCGAGGTCGGTGAACTGCCCACCCGCCTCGGCCACGACGACGGCGGGCGCCGCCAGGTCGTGCAGCGCCACCTCGGGCTCGCAGGCGATGTCGACCGCGCCCTCCGCGACCAGCATGTACGACCAGAAGTCGCCATAGGCCCGGGTGCGCCAGACCTGACGGGTCAGGTCGAGGAACGCCTCGCCGCGGCCGCACCCCTCCCAGCCGGACAGGCTCGAGTAGGACAGCGAGGCGTCGGAGAGGTCCGTCACCTTCGAGACGTGCATCCGCGTCGCCGAGGACAGGCTCTTGCCGGTGTAGGCGCCGGTGCCGGTGGCGGCCCACCAGCGCCGACCCAGCGCGGGGGCGGACACCACCCCTGCCACGACGACGTCCCCGTCCATCAGGGCGATGAGGCTCGCCCACACCGGGACACCGCGGACGAAGTTCTTCGTCCCGTCGATCGGGTCGAGCATCCAGCGACGGGGCCCGTGGCCGGTGTCGCCGAGCTCCTCGCCGGTGACCGCGTCGCGGGGCCGCGCCCGCTTGAGCGTGGACCGGATCGACTCCTCCGCCGTCCGGTCGGCGTCCGTGACGGGCGTGAGATCGGGCTTGGTCTCGACCTTCAGGTCCATGGCGCGGAAGCGGTTCATGGTTATCGAGTCGGCCGCGTCGGCGAGCACGTGCGCGAGGCGGAGGTCGTCGTCGTAGGCCGGCATGTAACGAACCGTACAAGTCTCTGGCCGGTGTACCCCCTCACCCCCATACTCGACACGAGAAACCGAACCGCGCGCACCTCCCCGGGGAACCCATGACCCTCTTCCACCGTCGTCCCGCCCCCGAGCCCCTCGAAGCCGTGCCGATCCCCGTCCCCAGGCCCACCATCGACGGCTGGACCCTCGCCGGCACACCGCTGGCGGGCAAGCTGCCCAAGCCCGAGCTGCGTGAGCTGGAGACGCTGCTGCACGGCATCGCCGTCCAGGCCGACACGCCGTACACCTACGAGCGCGCGGCGGTGCTGCTGGAGCGCGCCGGAGAGTCGGGCCAGGCGCTGTCGGTCTGCGAGGCGTGGCTGGACCAGACCGCGGCCAAGTGGCCGGAGTACGTCCACCACACCCGCGCCATCGAGAAGCGGCGCAACCGGCTGCGGATGCGCCAGCGCGTGACCCCTGCCGCCAGCTGACGTCCGGGCGCCGGACGCCAAGGCGTCACCCGCTGTGGTGGCTCGCGGTCCTCTGCTCCGCCGGTCCGGGCTGACGGCCCGGACCGGCGGCGTGCGCCGGCCGGCGTAGTCGGCGGGCCAGCCACGTCGTCACGACGAGGGCCAGCAGCGTCACGGGCGCCAGCAGCCCGGCCTCCGCGGGGCGGTGGTGGCGGACCAGCTCCGCCGTTGCCAGCACGAGCGCCGCGACCGCGGCCACCAGCGCCACCCCGGTGTAGAGACCCGGCACCTCGGAGTGCGGCCAGTCGGCCCGGTCTGCGGGCGCGGGCGCATCCTTGACCTGGCGTCGGTAACCGGCCAGCACCCGACTGCCCCAGGCCGATGAGGACACCCGGCCGAGGGAGTGCAGCGCGGCGGAGCCCCCGAGCAGGATCAGGGCGTAGATGCCGACGATGGCCGCCTCGGCGTGCACCCGATCACCCGATCCGGCCGGCGGCGGTCGCCTCCGCGGCCTCGAGCGACTCGACCTCGGTGAACAGCATGAGGTCTTCCTCGCCCGTGACGTCCCGGTGCTTGCCGCGGTGGATGACTCCCTGGACGGTCATCCAGAGCAGTGGCAGCACCCCTCCCGCGATGAAGAGGACGTCACCGGGGAGCCGCAGCCACTCGAGCAGCGAGTTGGTCGAGCTGCCGATGAACTTCAGCGTCCGGGCGTCGAAGTAGCCGGCGTCGACCGAGTGGTAGAGCTGCAGCAGGCCGAGGGGGAGCAGGGTCACGAAGGCCATCCAGGCCAGGCCGATGTTCAGCGACCAGAAGCTGGTCCGAGCCAACCGGTCCGACCACTTCTCCGCCGGGATGAGGTACCGCAGCGCGAACATCGCGAAGCCCACGGCGAGCATGCCGTAGACGCCCATCATGGCGGCGTGCCCGTGGTTGGCGGTCAGGGCGGTGCCCATCTCGTAGTAGGACACGATCGGCAGGTTGATGAGGAAGCCGAAGATGCCGGCACCGAGGAAGTTCCAGAACCCGACGGCGACCAGGCACATGACCGCCCAGCGGTGCGGGAACGGCGTGGGGCTCTTCGACTCCTGTCGGGCACCCAGCCGGATGAAGCTCCACGCCTCGACGGTCAGGAACGTCAGCGGGATCACCTCGAAGGCACTGAAGAAGGCGCCCATGGCCAGCACGCTGGCGGGCTCGCCGTTGAAGTACCAGTGGTGCGCGGTCCCGATCACCCCGCCGGCGCTGTAGAGCACGATGTCGAGGAAGATCACGCGCAGGGCGATCTTCTCGCGGACCACGCCGAGCAGCACGAAGACGTACGCGACCATGACGGTCGTGAACAGCTCGAGGAAGTCCTCGACCCACAGGTGTACGACGAGGAAGCGCCAGAAGTCCGCGATGGTGAACGCGCTGGAGTGATGGGCGAGCAGCCCGGTCGCGTAGACCACCGGCAACGCGAGCGCGGCGAAGAAGAACATCCAGGGCATGTTCGCCGGGCTCTCCCCGCGCAGCCGCCTGCGCAGGCCGCGCCACAGTATGACGACCCAGAAGACCATGCCGACGGTGAGCAGGATCTGCCACAGCTTGCCGAGGTCGAGGTACTCGAACCCCTGCATCCCCAGCCAGCTCCACAGCTCGCCGAAGGCGCCACGCATGCCGGCCAGCTCGCCGAGCAGGGACCCGACGACGACCACGACCAGAGCGCCGAGCAGCAGGTACGCCAGCCCGGCCTGGCCCTTCGGGTCCCGCCGGCGGGTGATCATCGGGACGAGGAAGATGCCGGCGGCGAGGAACGAGGTGGACACCCAGAACAGCGCGAGCTGCACGTGCCACGTTCGTACGAGGTTGTACGGCAGCCAACGATCGAGCGGGATCCCGAAGAAGCTGCCGAGGTCCGCCCGGTAGTGCTCGCTGGCCGCTCCGACGAAGGTCTGGACGAGGAACAGGGCGGCCATGGCGAGGAAGAACCATGCGGTGGCCCGCTGCGAGCCGGTGAGGGCGACCTGCTGGGGCTCGCGGAACCGCAGCTCCTCCTGCTCCCTGCCGTGCCAGCCCAGCCAGTTCCACCGGCCGAACGCGGCGAACAGCGCGCCGGTGCCGCCCAGCAGGGCGATGAGGCTGATGACGCTCCACACGATGGTGTTCGCGGTCGGACCGTTGTCGACGAGAGGCTCGGGCGGCCAGTTGTTGGTGTAGCTGTAGTTCTTCGTCGGGCGGTTCGCCGACGCGGCCCACGCGGTCCAGGCGAAGTACGCGGTGAGCTGCCGGATCTGCGTCCGGTCGGTGATGGCATGCGGGCGCAGCCCGGTCTCCCCGGGCTTGGCGAAGAAGTCGGCGTAGTAGCCGGTGAGGTCCTCGAACGCGGCGGCCTGCGCGTCGGAGATCGTCAGTCGCCCGGTGCCGGGGTCGTACGTGTTGGTCTTGAAGTCCTCGCTGGTGCGGCGAGCCGCGGTGTCGGAGGCCTCGCCGCCGTAGCTCTCCTGCACCCGCTGCGCCGCACGGTGGAGGTAGTCCGCCGTGAAGTCCGGGCCGAGGTAGGCGCCGTGCCCGAAGATCGAGCCGTACTCCATCAGGCCGTTGCGGAGGAACACGTCCTGGCCCGCGCGCACGTCGGCGCCGGTGAAGACGGTCTCTCCGGACGTGGAGGCGACGGCCTTGGGGATCGGCGGGCTGGACTGGTAGGTGAGATAGCCCATGAGCACGAGGCCGAAGAACCCGGCGAGCGACACGAGCGCGGCGGCCTGCACCCAGCCGCGGGACACGAGGGCCCCGCGACGCGTCGGCGCAGCTGTCATGGTCTCCACCTAGGTCCTCCTTCGTGCGGCGATCCGCGGCAGTCGATCGCGACGTCCGCCCGTTTTGCCCGGAACGTCCATGATCGGGAAAGGACCCTAGCGGCCCCGAGGAACGACCGGAACCCCGGTGGGGTGTCGCTCGCCGTCGACGAGACCGTCCGTCCTCGCCCCTTGACAGCGCTGCCGTCCCGCCGCCACGGTGGTTTACACGTGTCGTCGCCGTGTAAAGAGGCTGTCCGGTGGGTGAAGTGCGTGAGCGGCTGCTGCGAGCCGCCTACGACGTCGCCGTCGCCGGCTCCTGGGGGCAGGCCCGGATGGCCGACATCGCGGCCGCCGCGGGCGTCAGCCGGCAGACGCTCTACAACGAGTTCGGCACCAAGGACGGGCTCGCCGACGCCCTGGCGCTGCACGAGGCCGAGCGCTTCCTCGCCGGCGTGCTGCGCAGTCTCGAGGGCCGACCCGACCCCGCCGCCGCAGTCGGCGCGGCCGTGGACTGGTCACTGCACGCGGCCGGCGCCAACCCGCTGGTCAAGGCGGCCCTGACCGACGACACGGCCGGGCTGCTGCCGCTGCTCACCACCCGCTCCGACGCCGTCCTCGCGGCCCTCCGCGACGGGGTCGCGGCCGCGCTGCTCGACCGCTGGCCACGGCTGGACCCGGGGGAGACCCGCTGGGTCACCGAGGTCGCCGTACGCCTCACCGTCTCCCACCTCGTCGTCCCGACCGAGGCCGCAGAGGTCACCGTCGGGCACGTCGAGACCCTCGTCCGCCGCCTGCTGCCGACCTGACCGAGGAGTCCCCGTGTCCACGCACCAGCTCTACGCCGTGCCCGCCGAGATCGCCACCTGGGACGTGGAGATGCGCGGTGCCGCCCGCTTCACCTGGGAGTACGACGAGGGGCGGGACCGCCTGCTCGCGCTCTACCAGAAGGGCAAGGACAAGCAGTGGGACTCGACCAAGCGCATCGACTGGTCGCTGGACATCGACCCGGACAACCCGCTCGGGATGCCCGTCGAGACCATCCCGATCTACGGCTCGAAGACGTGGGAGCGTCTCGGGCCGGCCGAGGTCGCCGAGGTCCGTCGGCATGCGACCGCTTGGCAGTTCAGCCAGTTTCTCCACGGCGAGGAGGGGGCCATGATCTGCTCGGCGCGCATCGTCGAGTCGGTGCCGGACCTCGACTCCAAGTTCTACGCCGCCACCCAGACGATGGACGAGGCGCGGCACGCGGAGACGTACGCGCGCTTCCTGCAGGAGAAGGTCGGGCTGCTCTACCCGATCAACACGCACTTGAAAGCGCTGCTCGACGACACTCTCAGCGACTCCCGCTGGGACATGCCCTACCTCGGGATGCAGGTGCTCATCGAGGGCCTCGCGCTCGCCGCGTTCGGCGTGCTCCGCGACATGACGACCGTCGAGCTGCCCAAGCAGATCCTGGCCTACGTGATGCAGGACGAGGCGCGTCATGTGGCCTTCGGGCGGATGGCGCTGCGCGACTACTACGCCGAGCTGTCGGCGGCCGAGAGGGCCGAGCGCGAGGAGTTCGTCATCGAGGGCTGCTACCTCATGAGGGACCGCTTCCGCGGCCAGGAGGTCTGGGAGAACCTCGGCTTCGACCTGGCCGACTGCATGGACACGGTCGACAACTCGCCGATGATGCAGGCCTTCCGGTCGTTGCTGTTCAGCCGCATCGTGCCGTGCGTCAAGGACATCGGGCTGTGGAGCGATCGGGTGCAGAAGGCCTACGCCGACATCGGGGTGCTGGACATGGCCGGCATCGACCTCGAGAGCCTCATGAGGACCGACGAGGACGTCGCCGAGACCGTCGAGCGGGAGGCCCGGTTCCGCGGCGAGGAGGCCCATCGAGCCCGTGAGGTCGATGCGACCATCAGTACCGGTGCCGAGGAGTGAGCCGTTGGCGCCGGTGCGGTATGCATGACGGGTGACTCCTGACGCCGTCACCGTCCTGGGCCACCTGGCCGACGAGCCGCGCCTGCGAGTGTTCGCCGCCGTGCTGCTCGGGTCACCGGCAGGGACGGCGGAGGTCGCGCGGCGCGCCGGCCTCCACGAGCGCGACGTCCTGAGGCTGCTGGCGCGGCTGGAAGGCGGTGGGCTCGTGACCCGCGAACGGGACGGGTGGGTCGCTCATCCCGGGTTGCTGCGCGAGGCCGTCGCCGCAGCGACGCCCGAACGGCACCGCGTGGACCACGGCGCTGCCGATCCGGACACCGCCGCTGTCCTGCGAGCCTTCCTCCCCGACGGGCGCCTCGAGCAGGTCCCGGCGGCGCGCGGCAAGCGCCTCGTCGTGCTGGACCACATCGCCCGGGTGTTCGAGCCCGGCGTGCGCTACCCGGAGCGCGAGGTGAACATGCTGCTGAACGCGTTCCACCCCGACCACGCGGCCTTGCGCCGTTACCTGGTCGACGAGGGATTCCTCGCCCGTGACCGGCAGGTCTACTGGCGGTCGGGCGGCACCGTCGACGTGTGAGTCTGCGGCGACACGCGAACCGAAAGAGCCTGCCGTTCGTAGAGACCGGGTGGGACCGTAGGACCCACGCCAGGCCCCGCCACGGGAGAGGAGCGGCGCGACGGGCCCGCGCCGAGCGCGCCGATGTTCGACACCGTTCTCGGGCTACCGGTACATGCTCTGGTCGTGCACGTGGTCGTCGTGCTCGTGCCGCTCGCCGCGCTCGGCGTCGTCGGTCTGGCGCTGGTGCCGGCCTGGCGGGCGCGCTTCGGGTGGGCGGTGCTGGCTCTCGCGACCGCGGGACTCGCCGCCGTACCGGTCGCGACGGCCAGCGGACGCAGGCTGCAGGAGCGGCTGCACGCCGGCGGAGTCGTCGCGAAGCAGATCGACCACCACCGTTCGATGGGGCAGCTCGTGCTGTGGCCGACGCTGGCGCTCTGGATCCTCGCTCTCGCCCTCGTGCTGCTGGACCGGCGCCTGGCCCGCAGGCGCCTCGCTGTCAACGTGGTGGCGGTCGTCGCCGTGCTCGCCGCGGGAGCCGCCGCCGCGCAGGTGGCGATTGCGGGACACCTCGGCACGACCGCGGTGTGGAGCTGCACCATCGGCTCGTCCGCCTGCAAGTGAGCGGACCGGTCGTGGGGTCGAGCGCAGCGACCTGGACCCGAATCGGGTTGCACCCGTCCGTGCTCGGCCAGCAGGCTCGACCCTCGTGAGCCTCCCCTTCCCGTCACCGACCGACCCCGTCGTCTCGCGCACGGAGGTGTTCCTCGGCTACCTCGACTACTTCCGCTCGGTGTTGGTGGACAAGCTCGAGGGCCTCCCGGACAGCGAGCTCAGGCACAGCCGGCTGCCCTCCGGCTGGACGCCGATCGAGCTGCTCAAGCACCTGACCTACGTCGAGCTGCGGTGGCTCGAGTGGGGCTTCGAGGGCCGCGACGTCGCCGAGCCGTGGGGCGATCGCCGAGGGGATCGTTGGTACGTCGCACCGGACGAGACGCTCTCCGACCTGGTGGACGGGCTGCGCGTCCAGGCCGCGCGCAGCCGAGCCGTCGTAGAGGCCCACGACCTGTCCGAGGTCGGGCAGCCGGGCGAGCGGTGGGACGGCGCCGATCCGGCGACCCTCGAGCGCATCCTCTTCCACCTGGTCCAGGAGTACGCCCGCCACGCCGGCCATCTGGACATCGTCCGCGAGCTCATCGACGGCCGCGTCGGGGAGTAGCGGAAGCCCCGATCGGATGCGGAAGCGGACGGTGGGTGACCGAATGGGCATCCGGTCCCGGAGAACAGAGCCGGTCGGTCAGCCCGCTTCCTCGGGCTCGGAGCGGCTGCGCAGCAGCCGGCGCAGCGACGCCAGCCGGGCCGGGTCGGCGTGGCCCTCGGCGACCCAGGTGTCGAGAGCGCACTCCGGCTCGTCGTGCGAGCAGGATCGGGGACAGTGCTCGGTGCCGGCCTCGAGGTCGGGGAACGCGTGGATGACCCGGTGCAGGTCGATGTGGGCCAGCCCGAAGCTGCGTACACCAGGCGTGTCGATCACCCAACCGCCTTCGGGCAGCTCGAGCGCGATCGCGGACGACGACACGTGCCGGCCGCGACCGGTCACGACGTTGACGCGCCCGGTCGCCCGGTCGGCGCCCGGCACCAGGGCGTTGACGAGGGTCGACTTGCCGACACCGGAGTGCCCGACGAGCACGCTGACCCGGTCGGCGAGCCGTTCCCGCACAGCGTCCAGTGGGCCGCCCCGCTGCACGACGACGTGCGGTACGTCGAGTGCGCGGTACGTCTCGAGCAGCTGGTCGGGGCCGGCGAGGTCCGACTTCGTCAGGCACAGCAGCGGCTGCAGCCCCGCGTCGTAGGCCGCGACGAGACAACGGTCGATCAGCCGCGGCCTGGGCGCCGGGTCGGCGAGTGCCGTCACGATCACCAGCTGGTTCGCGTTCGCGACGATGACGCGCTCGACCGGATCGGTGTCGTCGGCGCTGCGCCGCAAGGTCGATGCCCTCGGCTCGACCCGCACGATCCGGGCCAGGCTGTCCGCGCCACCTGTCACGTCACCAACCAGCGCGACCCGGTCGCCCACGACGACCCCGCGTCGGCCCAGCTCACGGGCCTTCATCGCCGTCACGTCGTGCCCGTCGACCCGGCAGGCGTAGCGCCCACGGTCGACGGCGACCACCACCCCCGGCACTGCGGCCTCGTGCAGCGGCCGGTCCTTGGTGCGAGGGCGTGACCCCCGGGAAGGTCGGACGCGTACGTCGTCCTCGTCGAGGTCTCGACGTTGCCGGCGGCTCGGGCTCACCCGAGCATCCCGGCCCACAGCTCGACGAACCCCGGGAGGGTCTTGCCGGTGGTGGCGACGTCCTCCACCTCGATGCCGGGGACGCAGAGCCCCAGGACGGCTGCCGCCGTGGCCAGCCGGTGGTCGTCGTACGTCGCGAAGACCCCGCCGTGCAGCGGGCGTGGACGGACGAGCAGGCCGTCCGGCGTCTCCGTCACGTCGCCGCCAAGCGCGGTGATCTCCCGGCACAGGGCCGCCAGCCGGTCGGTCTCGTGGTGGCGCAGGTGGCCGATGCCGCGCAGGGCGGAGGGGGTGGTCGCGAGCGCGCAGACGGCCGCGATCACCGGGGCGAGCTCGCCCACGTCGCCGAGGTCGACGTCGATGCCCTCCAGCCGGTCCGGTCCGGTCACGGTGAGGCCGTCGGGCTCGAGGTCGCAGCGTGCCCCCATCTGGGTGAACAGGCCGCGCAGCGCGTCACCCGCCTGGGTCGTGCGCAGCGGCCAGTCGGGGATCACCACCTGGCCGCCGGTCACGACGGCGGCCGCGAGGAACGGCGCGGCGTTGGACAGGTCCGGCTCGACCAGCAGCGTCCCGAGCCGCAGAGGGCCGGGCTCGACCCGCCAGGTGTGGGTGTCGGCGTGCTCGACGATGGCACCCGCGGCGCGCAGCATCTCCACCGTCATCTCGATGTGCAGCCCGGAGGGCAGCCGGGCGCCCATGTGTCGCACCTCGACCCCGTCGGCGAAGCGTGGGCCGGCCAGCAGCAGGGCGCTGACGAACTGTGACGAGAGCGACGCGTCGATCGAGACGCTGCCACCCAGCAGCCAGCCGCGGCCGTGGACCGTGAGCGGGAGGCCGCCGCTCGCACAGGTGAGGTCGGCCCCCAGCGCGCGCAGTCCCTCGACGACGGGCGTGAGCGGCCGTTCCCGGGCGCGCGGGTCGCCGTCGAAGGAGATGTCCCCGGTCGCGAGGGTCGCCACGGGTGGCAGGAACCGCATGACGGTCCCGGCATTGCCGACGTCGACGCTCGCCGGGCCGGTGAGCGGCCGCGGGACGACGACCCAGTCGTCGTCGTCATCGTCGACGACGACGCCCATCGCCCGCAGCCCGTCGGCCATGAGCAGGGTGTCGCGGCTGCGCAGCGGCCGCCGCAGGGTGCTCGGGGACGCCGCGATCGCGGCGAGCACGAGGGCCCGGTTGGTCACCGACTTCGACCCCGGGACGGCCACCGTGGCGCGCACCGGGGCGTGTGCGACGGGCGCCGGCCACGGCTGGGTCATGCGCCGAGCGTAGTGGCGTTCCCCGATCGACCCGCATCTCTCGGGCCGGGCGGCGCGGTCGGGTGGCGGCTCGGATATCGCCCGCGTCACCAATCGCGTCGTTGATCGTTGGGGTGCGAAAAACGACTGGAGGATGCGGTGCGGCACTGGTTCCAGCGGGGCGCTGTCATGACGGCGACCGGCCTGCTAGCTCTCTCGCCTGTTGCCGCAGTGGCGGCCGAGGGCGACCCGTCGGGCGCCAACGGCACGGTGAAGATCGACGGGGTGGACTTCGCGGACGGCCCGGAGGTCCGCAACGAGCCGCACGTCACCTGCGACCTGGAGCTGGAGTTCTTCGGGTTCGACGAGGGGCAGCGGGCCGACGTCGTCTTCTCCGAAGAGGCGCCCACAGGCTCCGAGGTCGTACGTGAGGACCGTCAGCTGCTCGCGAGCGACGACCCGGCCGGCGGCGCCGCGCCAGACCCCGACGCGACCTTCCGGTACGAGGTGCTCACCGCCGCCCCGGGTGACGGCGACGCCGACGGGGTGCGCGACATCGTGCTGGGCGACGATGCGCAGCTGCAGCCGCAGCAGGGCTACCACCTCCGCGTGGACGTCGTCCTCTTCGACGCCGACGGCGCGGCGGTGCCGGGGGACGGCAAGCACAAGGTGTTCTGGGTCGAGCCGTGCGCGCAGCAGTCCGCGATCGCCAGCGAGAGCGTCGGGGGAGCGGGCGGCAAGGCGGCCGGCAGGGGCGGCGTCGCCGGCCGCCGGATGGCGGGCGCCGGAACGTCGGGCGCCGGAACGTCGGGCGGCGAGGCGGCCGGTGTCGAGGCGGCCGGTGTCGCCGAAACCGGCGGCCCGGAGGCCTCCGGCGACACCCGGTCGGAGTCGTCCGGGGACACCGCGGTACTCGGCACCAAGATCGGCCTCTCACCTCTCACGGCGGCCAGGGCCCGGCTGGCCTCCACCGGCGCGGGCACGGTCGCGATCGTCGGCGCGGCCGGCGCGTTGCTGCTCGCCCTGGGTGCCGCACTGACCGTGGCGAGCCGTCGACGCGCGTCGCGAAGCCGCTGAGCGCCGAGCAGCCCGGTGCGGCTCGGTGCGCAGCGTGGTCGTGCGGACACCGGGCGTGGCGACCTCACCCCTTTGCCACATCAACAGGTGATCCAGGTTGGTTTGCCCGGTTCGTGCCGGGGGGACTACGGCTGTGACATAACGGGTGGCCCCGGGAGGGGCGTTGTCATGGGGGGTCCAATGAGTAACCACTGGTTGTCTCGGGGCGCCGTCTTCGGCGCGACGTGCCTGACGGTCATGGCCCCGGCGGCGGCTCTCGCCGCCGGCGGCGACCCGCCTGGCGCGAACGGCACCGTCAAGATCGACGGTGAGGACTTCGACGACACCCCTGAGGTGCGCAACGAGCCGCACGTCACGTGTCGGTTCGAGCTGGAGTTCTTCGGGTTCGACGAGGGGCAGCGGGCGGACATCGTCTTCTCCGAGCACCCGCCCACCGGTACGGCCGTCGTGCGGCAGGACCGATCCGTCCTGGCCAGCGCCGACGCGGCCGGTGGCGCCGCGCCGGATCCTGATGAGACGTACCGCTACGAGGTGTTCGCGGGCGGGGCCGGCGACGGTGACGGTGACGGGTTCCGCGACATCCTGCTCACCGACGGGGCGGTGGCCAACGCCCAGCAGGGCTACCACCTGCGCGTCGACGTGGACCTCTACGACGCGGACGGCAGTCGCGTTCCTGGCGCGGGCAAGCACAAGGTCTTCTGGGTGGAGCCGTGCGCG
>DASVBJ010000152.1:0-2472 GCA_036375895.1 Actinomycetes bacterium
GGCGATGAAGCTCGAGGCGGCCCGCCAGCTGACCTACGCCGCCGCCGCCAAGTCCGAGCGGGGTGACGCCGACCTGACGTTCTTCGGCGCCGCCGCGAAGTGCTTCGCGTCCGACACCGCGATGGAGGTCACCACCGACGCTGTGCAGGTGCTCGGAGGCTACGGCTACGTCAAGGACTACCCCGTCGAGCGGATGATGCGCGACGCCAAGATCACCCAGATCTACGAGGGCACCAACCAGATCCAGCGGCTGGTGATGGCGCGGCAGCTGCTTCGGTAATCGGCGCGGGCAGCGATCTGCACGGGGTTGCCGCGCACGCCTCCGGCGGCGAAGTGCGCCGCCTGACTCCCGGTAGGGGCCAAGGTCCTCCCCGACGGCGCGCCACCCCCTCGCGCGCCACCCAGTCGGGACATCCGGCCCTGGCGAGACGGCCGCATCGGTGGATGTTGGGACCGAAACCCCTCGATGCGGGGTGAGGGCCATGGGAATCACCACAGTGAACCAGCCGCCTCGACTGCACGGGCGGCGCCCGCTCGTTCGGCACTACCTGGAAATGGTGCTGGCAATGATCGTCGGGATGGCGCTGTTCGGCGGCCTCGTCTCGTTGATCTTCGCACTAGCCGGCTGTTCCGACCTGCTGGACCACGTCGGCATCCGTGCCCCGATCATGGCCACGAACATGTGTCTCGGGATGGCGTTGTGGATGCGCCACCGCGGTCACCGATGGCTTGTGGTTGGGGAGATGTCCCTTGCGATGTACGTGCCTCTCGCCGTCCTGCTCGCTCCCTTCCTGCTCGGTGTCGTTCCAGGCGCTGCGGTCACCGGTCCGATGCATCTGCTCATGCTCCCCGCCATGGCGATCGTGATGGTCCGCCGGCGGGAGGAGTATGCGGAACACGCCGTCACGCCGGTCAGGGCCAAGCTCTGATCGCCTCGGCATCGCACCGATTCTCGCCATCCGGCACGGTCGCCGAGTCTCGAGCTCTGGCGAGAACCTGACCTTCGTCATACGAGTGGCGGCCAACGACCCGACTTTCCCGGGTCACCGGCCTCTGTCGCGGGAGTGCTCACGGAGCAGGATCAAGGCAGGCGCCCGGACCGACACCGGGGCATGGACGGTTGCGTCGCAACGGCACTCGGGCCCGTGCGGCCGACTGGTTGCATGTGCCGGGCCGAGTGCGGCTGAACGAGGAGGCGGTCCCGATGATGGGTTGGGACGAGGTCTGGGGTGTGGGCGACTGGCTCGCGATGAGCCTGATGATGTTGATGATGGTCGCCTTCTGGGGAGGCCTCGTCGCGCTCGTCGTCTGGCTGGTCCGAGGCTCCCGCGACGAAGGACGCAGAGAACCACCGCTGGAGCCGACGGCGCGCGCGGACGAGGTGCTTGCACAGCGGTTCGCCCGTGGGGAGATCGACGAGGAAGAGTTCACCCGCCGGCGCGAGCTGCTGCGCGGCAAGTGACAGAGGCTCAGGCAGCGGACTCCCAGAACGACGAAAGGCAAGCGTTCACCGGGCCGCCGAGCGTGGGAATGCTGTGGCCGGCTCCGCGAAACACCTCCCGACGAGCCGGCAGGCGCGCCTCGAGCACGTCGCAGACCGCGTCGAAGAGGGCGCTGTGACCCCCTGAGATCACCAGTTTCGGGTACGTCGAGCGCGCGAGCGCATCGAGCGGGACCACTGCCTCCCACGGCCGTCGCCCGCGCATCAGAACACCAGCGGCCCTGACCAGCGGCGGGGGCAGCGGAGTCGGCAGTCGCGCAGAGTCGCCCCCGACGGCAGCGATGAACCGGGGGAGGAACTCCTCCGGCGTCTGCTCTTGAGCCAGCAACGCCCGGACATCGGCGACGAACCGCTGCACGACGGGGTTGTCGGCCACAAGCCCGAACGCCGGTGGCTCGAAGACGGTCAGTGATCGGACACTGTCCGGCGCGCGGGCTGCGGCCAACAGCGACACGACGCCGCCGTACGAGTGCCCGACGAGATGGGCCGGTGCCTCGCTCAGGACCTCCGCCACGTCCTCGGCGTCTACGTCGAAGTCCTCACCCTCGACGTCGGGGCTGTTCCCGAAGCCCCGGCGGTTGAGCAGGACGAGCCGGTACGACGCGGCGAGCGGCTCCTGCGCCGCAAACGTCATCGGGCCGTCGTGCACGTCGCCGTGCACGAGCACGACACGGTCGCCGCGCCCCCACTCGACCTTCTCCACGAGCCACCCCTGCGGTGGTCAGCGCAGCGACTTGAAGAGCCGCAGTGCCTCCTGCCGGTCCCAGCGCACCGCCGCCCCGGCGGGGGTCGAGTAGTTGGGGTCGGCCACCGGGACCGTTGTCTTGACACCCTTGCCGCCCGCCACCGCGCGCATCGCCAGCGTGAAGCGGAGCAGGTCGATGGGGCCGTCCTGCTCGTCGACGGCCAGCGCCGTGGTGCCGGCGTTGCCGAGGCTCACCAGCCGGAACGGGTTGAGCAGCGTGCTCGGC
>DASVBJ010000180.1:0-2779 GCA_036375895.1 Actinomycetes bacterium
GCGCACCGGCGACGGGAACAGGCCGGACTGCGAGCAGAAGTGGCAGTCCTCGGGGCAGCCGCCGGTCTTCACCGAGACGATGCCCTCGACCTCCACCTCCGGGCCGCACCACCGCATCCGCACCTCGTGCGCGAGCGCCAGGAGGTCGGGCAGGGCCTCGTCGGGCAGCCGGAGCACGTCCAGCACCTGCGCCTCGGTGAGCCCCCGGCCCTGCTCGAGGACCTGCTCGCGGGCGACGGAAAGGATGCCGGCGGTGGTCGGCTGTGCGGTGGTGCTCACGGGCGTCCCTCGGGGTCGGGGGCGGGCGGTCAACGTGGGGCGGGGGCGGGCGGTCAACGGGGAAGGCCGGCCTCGGCCCTCCGCCGGAAGTCTGCCGCATCGAACACCCCGCCGAGACCTGGCCCCAGGCCGGCGCGGGCCGCGAGCAGGAACTCGGGCCCCGGCAAGGTGCCTGCCCCGGCGCGCACCGCGCCGGCCAGCGGGCGGGCGGCAAGCGTCTCCAGGTCGCGCACGTTGCTGCGGCAGGCGAGGTCCGGGTCGTCCGGCCACGAGCCGAGCACGACCCCGGCGAGCTCGAGGCCCCGGTTGGCCAGGGCCTCCAGCGTGAGCGCCGTGTGGTTGAGGGTGCCGAGCGACGGGTCGGCGACCACCAGCACAGGGGCGGCCACGGCACGCGCCAGGTCGGCGATCGTCGAGCCCTCCTCGTCGTACCTCACGAGCAGGCCTCCCGCGCCCTCGACGACGACGAGGCGGTGCTGCTCGGCCAGGTCGCGGACCCGTCCCGCCGCGTCCTGCAGGTCCAGGGGCGCCACGCCCGCCTGCCGCGCGGCGGCCGCGGGGGAGAGCGGGTCGGGGAAGCGGGCGTACTCGTGCAGCTCGGTCACCCCCGCAAGCCGACGCACCTCGTCGAGGTCGCCCGGCTCGCCGGGGCGCGCCCCGGTCTGCGCCGGCTTCACGACGGCGACCGGGGTGCCGCGGGTGGCAGCCAACGCGGCCAGGGCCGCGGTGACCACGGTCTTGCCCACCCCGGTGCCGGTGCCGGTGACGACGAGGACGCTCACCGCCCGTCACCCCCTCCGACGCAGTCGACCACGCATGGCACCTGGGAAGGCGCGACAGCAGGCGTAGGTGCCTGCTGTCGCACGGCTCCGCCTGCCATGCGTGGTCGACTGCAGGGGTCGGGGGGCGGGCGTCAGGCCTGCTTCGTCTCCCAGAAGATCTTGTCGATCTCGGCGATCTTGTCGAGCAGCTCCTGCGCCTTGCCGGCGTCGACCGAGCCCTTGCCGCCGGCCGCGCCCGCGAGCTTGGTGGCCTCGTTGAAGAGGGTGTGCAGCTGCGGGTACTTCTCGAAGTGCGGCGGCTTGAAGTAGTCGGTCCACAGCACCCACAGGTGGTGCTTGACCAGCTCGGCCCGCTGCTCCTTGATGAGCAGCGCCCGGGTGCGGAAGATCTCGTCGGTGTTCTCGGCGTACTTCTCGCAGATCGCCTTGACCGACTCGGCCTCGATGCGGGCCTGGGCCGGGTCGTAGACCCCGCACGGCAGGTCGCAATGGGCGTGGACGACGGTCTTCGGGGTGAACAGACGCGTCAGCACGTGCATCAGTCCCTTCCTTGGCTTTGCCTGCTGGGGTTCGTGATCGGACACTACTCCGGGGTCGTACCCCTGCCAGTTGGCCCTACCCACCCGCGAGGAGGTTCTGGCGGTGCGTCGTGGCGTGCGTCTCGGGCGGGTGCTGGTCCGCGGCCGGTCGATGCAGCCCACCCTGCGCGACGGCGACCAGCTGCTCGTGCGGTACGGCGGGCGGCCACGGGTCGGGCGGCTGGCGGTGGTGCGCCTGCCCCACTCGCCCCTGGCGGTGAAGCGGCTGGCGTTCCGTGACCGCGACGGCTGGTGGGTCGAGCGGGACAACCCCCTCGAAGGGGTGGACTCCTGGCAGGTCGGCGCGGTGCCGGAGGAGGATGTCGTGGCCGTGGTGCTGCTGCGGTACCGGCCGTCCCTGCGGTGGCTGCTCAGGCGCCGGTGACACGGGCGGCCACGGAGGTCTCGGCTGCGGCCAGATGCCGTTCCAGCTCGGCGAGGGCCGCGCGCTCGTCACCGCTGCGCATCAGCCGCAGCAGCCGCCGGTGGTCGGCCACCTGGCTCCGGGCGTTGCCGCGTGCCCGCTCGACCGTGGCCAGCGCGAGCCGCAGGTCGGTGGTGAGGGCGCGGGCGCTGGCCAGCAGCCGGGCGTTGCCGAGCAGTCCGACGAGGGAGTTGTGGAAGTCGAGGTGGGCATGGGTCGATCTGCCCTGGTCTCCCGACTCCGCCGCGGCCGAGTAGACCTCGAGGGCCGCGACGACCGGCCCGAGGTCGGCCCCGTGGACGCCCGCGCGCAGGCCGGCGGTCTCCAGGACGAGCCGGGCGCCGTAGATCTCCTCGATGTCGTGGTCGGCCAGCTCGGTGACCACGACACCCCGGTTGGGGTAGCGCGTGACAAGCCCCTCGGCCGTGAGCGCCTGCAGCGCCTCGCGCACCGTCGAGCGGGCCACGCCGAAGGCCTCGGCCAGGGCCGTCTCGCGCAGCGGCTCGCCGGGCGCGGGGTCGCCGGCGAAGAGCATCTCGCGCAGCGCGTCGGCGACCCGGTCGGTCGTGCTCGACCGGTCGATCGGCGGGACCTTGACCATGGCTGGTTTCTCACCCCCGGTGCGGGCCGGTGGTGGCCGGTCCACCCGTCCGGACCAGGCCGTCGCCGGCTGGCTTGACACTATCCGAACCTCGGTCGCACACTCCGGTTGTCCG
>DASVBJ010000324.1:0-5170 GCA_036375895.1 Actinomycetes bacterium
CGCCGCAGGCCGAGATGGTCCACCAGTCGCTGTACCTGTCGGCGCATCGGGCCGTCTCCGACGATGTACGTGACGGGCGGGTCGTGCATGGTCGCGAGCGCGTGCAGCAGAAGGTCTGGCCCCTTGTCCTCCCTGAGCCGACCGGTGAACGTCAATCGCGGCGTGGCCAATCCCGGGCGCGGGGTGGCATGCAAGGAGATTGCCGACCTGCCCGGCAGCACCTTGGTCGGGTCGACGCCGATGTTGCGTACGAACGCATGCGGGTCGGGGCCGTGGACGAAGAACCGGTCGACACGGGCCAATGCGTCGACGGTGCACCAGGCGTAGTCGCCCAACGGCCAGGTGAGGGCATTGTGTTCGCTCGCGACCACAGGCACGTCCCGCGGTGCACTGAGGGCAGCAGCCCACCAGGCACCGAACATGTGGGCATGGACCAGGTCCGCCGCATCGAGCCGTTCGGCGAGCCAGCGGGCGAACAGGGGATCGGGCGTCCACTGCCGGGCGGAGTTGCCGATCTCGTCGTGCAGTCGGAGCACGTCAGCCTCGAAGCCGAAGTGTCGCGCGAGGGCAACCCCCTGGGGTGTGGCGTCGCCGGCGAGCAACCGGGTCTCCACGCCCAGCGCTGACTGCGCTCGAGACAGTCGAAGCGCAGACAGTTGAGCTCCGCCGGGTTCGAGGACGCCAAGAACTCTCGCGACGCGCACAGCCCGAGAGTGCGCCGCCGAGAAGAAGCGGCGGTGAACGGCGGGCCACCGGCTCGTCGACCGTCGGGCAACAGTTGGACTTGGTGGCGCGCCGGATCACCCCGGGACGGGCCGTGACGGGCTACCCCCCGGGAGCGGCACAACGAGTTCTTCCCTGATGGACCGCCGAAGTCTTCACATGGTGTTTGCCTGCCCGCAGTGCAGGCGTTCCCGGTTCGGATGGATCGCTCCGCGAGCGTGGCCGCGCCCACAGCAGCGGTTCCCTGGGAGGGACATAGTGAGGAAATCAGCAGCGGCATTCGTCGCAACCAGTGCCATCGGTCTCGTCGTCGCCGGAGGCGTCGCGGCGCTGGCCGCATCCGACGCCGGTCAGGCCCGCGACGGGCAGCTCGAGGCGCATTCCAACCAGTACTTCGGCGTCTCCTCCGGACTCGATGCCTCGTCATCCAGGGACATCACCGCCGCAGAGGCGACGGCCGACCCGCGCGCGCTGGCCACGTTCGCCAAAGGCCTGTCCGCAGAGGTCGTGACCTCGGGCGTTGCCGCGCCCAACCTGGACATGGGTGCGCTCTGGCCGGTCACCGGCTCACCGCGATACATCGTCTACTGCAACGAGCAGGGAACCGGAAACCCCGGTGTCCAGCTGATCGAGCTCGCGACCGGCGACGCCGAGACGGTCCTGACCGGCACCGCGTCGTGCGACGCCGCGCACACCACGCCGTGGGGAACTGTCGTGATCGGTGAGGAGCGCGCCGACGGTCACGTCTACGAGATCCTCGACCCCACCGCGCTGATCGGGCACCCCGTCACCGTGAATCGGACCGCGCCGACGCCCGCGACCGCCGTTCCCGTCGAGGCGCAGGCGCAGGTTGCGCGGCGTGACGCGATGGGTGCGAACGCGTTCGAGGGTCTCGGCATCCTGGCCAGCGGGGTGGCGTACTACGGCGACGAGCTCGGGCCGTCCGGCGGCAACCGGGGCGGCGCCTACCACAAGTTCGTGCCGGCGCAGACGACCAGCGCCACCCACGTCTCCTCGCTCGACCAGTCGCCGCTGAAGGCGGGGACGGTCTACGGCCTGCGCGTCAGTGACGGCAGCAACTATGGCCAGGGGATGAGCTATGGGCGCGGCACGTGGATTCCACTGACCACGCCCGGATCGCTGCGCGACCAGCGCGAGGCAAAGGGTCTTACCGGGTACTACCGGCCCGAGGACCTCGCTTTCGACGAGAAGGCCTTGGCAGATGGCAAGGTCCGCTTCTGCGGCAACAACACCGGCCGCGAGGAGGCGCACTACTACGGCGAGACGACCTGCATGACCGACGGCTCGACAACCGAGGCAGCCACGGGCTCTTCCACGCCTGAGGTGCAACTGCTGGTGCAGGGCTCACCGGAGTACAACATGCCGGACAACATCGCCTACCAGCCCGGCCGCGGAAACTGGATCGTGCACGAGGACGCCGAGACGACCTTCGAGCGGCCTCACAACAACGACCTCTGGTCGTGCCTTGAGGATGGCATGGACGCGGATCAGCAGAGCGACGGTTGCATCCGGATCGCGACCTTGAACGATCTGTCGGCCGAGTGGACGGGCGGCTTCTTCGACGCGACCGGCGAGCACTTCTACGTCAGCGTGCAGCACAACAAGACCGGCAAGGGGGTCGTCCTCGACGTCACCGGCTGGAAGTAGTCCGTCCGCACGGACTAGCGCCAGCTGCTGGTGGGCCACGGGGGAGAACCCCGTGGCCCACCCTGCCGGGAGCGCTCCGGATCGTTCGACCCAGCCATCAGGGATGCTCGCGGAAGGTACGTCCACCGACCTTGGTCCCTGCCGGGACCGCGCCTTCCCGTGCATGGTGGACTCGGCAGGGAAGCGAGGTGGGAGCTCCTGTGGTCGCGAGCCCGGGCCGTGCCGGACTCGCCGACGCCGAGCCGATCACGACCCGCGCGTCGGCGACAGTGCCTGTGCCGGCTGTCCTTGATGCGCTGGGGTCGTCCCCGGCCGGGCTCACCCGTGAGGAGGTCCTCCGACGGAGGGCCGTTGTGGGGCGGAACGCGGTGCGGTCGCACCGGGCGAGGTGGACGACGACGCTGGCGCGACAGGTGCGTTCGCCCCTGCTGCTGCTGCTCGCGGTCACGGCTGCCGCGTCGTTCTTCCTCGGTGAGCGGGTGGACGCCCTGGTCATCGGGATCATCCTCGTCGCGTCGGTGGGACTCGGTTTCGTCAACGAGTTCCGCGCGGAGCGGACAGCGGAGTCCCTGCACTCCCAGCTCCGGCACACCTGCGTGGCATGGCGGGAGGGCCACCCGTCGCAGGTCGACGTGACTGAGCTGGTGCCGGGGGATGTGGTCGAGCTGCAGCCCGGGGAGGTCGTGCCCGCTGACCTGCGGCTGCTGGACACCAGCGGACTGGAGTGCGACGAGTCGATCCTGACCGGGGAGTCGATGCCGGTCCCCAAGGGGGCTGCGCCGGTGCCGGCCGGCACCAGCCCGGCAGAGCTGACCTGCTGCGCCTTCATGGGCACCGTGGTCCACGTCGGGGAGGGGCGCGGGGTCGTGGTCGCGACAGGGGCGCGCGCGGAGTTCGGCCGCATCGCCGCCGAGCTCGGCGAGCAGCATCCGGAGACGGAGTTCCAGCTCGGCCTGCGCCGGTTCACGGTGCTCCTGGTCCGGGTCGCCGCGGTCCTCACGGCCGGCATCTTCGTGATCAACCTGGTCCTGGATCGCCCGTTGCTGGACGCGCTGCTGTTCTCGCTGGCCATCGCGGTCGGGATCTCCCCGCAGCTGCTGCCGGCGGTCGTGTCGACCAGCCTCGCCACCGGTTCGCGACAGCTGGCTCGGGACAAGGTGCTGGTGAAACGGCTCGTGTGCATCGAGGACCTCGGCGACCTCGACGTGCTGTTCACCGACAAGACCGGCACGTTGACCGAGGGCCGGCTGCGGTTCATGCGGTCGATGGACGCGGCCGGCGTCGTCAGCGACGGGCCGGTGACTCTCGGTCTGCTCTGCACCGAGGCAGTGGTCGAGGACGGGCAGGCGGTCGGTGGCAACCCGCTCGACGTGGCGCTCTGGAACTCCCCGGGGACCGCGGCGGCACGGGCCCACGTCGAGGGGTACCGCCGGCTGGACCTCGTGCCGTTCGACCACGACCGGCGCCTCGTGTCGGTGCTCGTCAGCGACCGGACCGGTGCGCTGATGGTGATCACGAAGGGTGCTCCGGAGGCAGTGCTGGACCGGTGCCTCGACGTCCCAACCGCGGCTCGTCGCGCGCTGGACGCCGAGTTTGCCGCCGGCAACCGCGTGGTGGCCGTCGCGACCCGGTCGGCCCCGGGTCAGGCGACCCTCACGACGGCCGACGAGCACGGTCTACAGCTGCGTGGCCTGCTGGTCTTCCTCGACCCGCCCAAGGCGACCGCCGCCCCGGCGCTGGCCCGGCTCGCGGCGCTCGGAGTCCGGGTCAAGGTGCTGACCGGGGACAACCCTGCCGTGGCCGCCAGCGTGTGCCATGAGCTCGGCCTTCCGCCAGGCCGGGTCCTCTCCGGCGCCGACGTGGAATCGGCCGACGACGCCCGGCTGGCCGAGCTCATCGGGCAGGCGACGGTGTTCGCGCGGGTGAGCCCCCAGCACAAGGCACGCATCGTCCGCGCGCAGCGCCAGGCGGGCGCGGGCGTCGGGTTCCTCGGCGACGGGGTCAACGACGCGGTCGCGCTGCACGACGCTGACGTCGGGATCTCCGTGGACACGGCCACCGATGTGGCCAAGGACGCCGCTGACGTCATCCTGCTGGAGAAGGACCTCGGGGTGCTCGCCGACGGCGTCGTCGGCGGCCGGCGCATCTTCGCCAACACCATCAAGTACGCGTTGATGGGCACATCGAGCAACTTCGGGAACATGTTCAGCGCCGCGGGCGCCTCGGCGTTCCTCAGCTTCCTGCCCATGCTTCCGTCGCAGATCCTGCTGAACAACCTGCTCTACGACACCAGCCAGCTGGCCATCCCCACCGACAACGTCGACCCGGAACAGCTCGCCCGCCCCTCCCGCTGGGACGTCGACTTCATCCGCCGCTTCATGCTCGTGTTCGGCCCGGTCAGCTCGCTGTTCGACTTCGCCACCTTCGCCGTCATGCTGTGGATCTTCGACGCCGGGGCGAGTCTGTTCCAGTCCGGCTGGTTCGTCGAGTCGTTGGCCACCCAGACCCTTGTCATCTTCGCCATCCGCACCCGCCGCATCCCCTTCCTGCGCAGCCATCCCAGCGTGACGCTGCTCGTGGCCGCGCTCGGCGTGGTCAGCATCGGCGGTGTCCTCCCAGCGACGCCGGTTGCGGAGAGCCTCGGATTCACGCCCCTGCCTGCAGCGTTCTACCTCGCCCTTGTCCTGATGGTGGTCGGCTACCTGGTCGTGATCGAGGTCACCAAGAGCCGGTTCTTCCGCGCTCCCGCTGCCCCCCACGTGCCACGCCGGCGTCCCCA
>DASVBJ010000150.1:0-12782 GCA_036375895.1 Actinomycetes bacterium
CCGGCCCCTACGACGAGGTCCGCGACGAGGTCCAGACGCGCGAGGGCGTCGTGCCGCTCGGCATCTTCTGCCGCAAGTCGCTCACCGAGCACCTCGACGCCGACAACATCTTCGACTGCACGAAGAAGGGCTTCGCGTTCTTCGAGTCGGAGTTCGACCAGGCCTACCCGTTCGAGAAGTACGACCAGGTCTTCACGCCCGAGTACAACATGGGCGCGATGGAGAACGCCGGGGCCGTGACCTTCACCGAGATCTACGTCTTCCGCAGCAAGGTCTCCGAGGCCAAGATCGAGCGCCGCGCGCTGACGGTCCTGCACGAGCTCGCGCACATGTGGTTCGGCAACCTCGTGACGATGAAGTGGTGGGACGACCTCTGGCTCAACGAGTCCTTCGCCGAGTGGGCCTCGACGACGTGCCAGGCCGAGGCCACCGAGTGGACGAGCGCCTGGACGACCTTCAGCACCTCGGAGAAGGCGTGGGCCTACGACCAGGACCAGCTCTCCTCGACCCACCCGATCGCCGCCGACATGCGCCACCTCGAGGACGTCGAGGTCAACTTCGACGGCATCACCTACGCCAAGGGCGCCTCGGTGCTCAAGCAGCTCGTCGCCTGGGTCGGGCGCGACCAGTTCCTCGAGGGCATCCGGCGGTACTTCACGTCGTACGAGTGGGGCAACACCACGCTCACCGACCTGCTGGGCAAGCTGGAGGAGACGTCCGGGCGCGACCTCAAGGCCTGGTCGGCGGAGTGGCTCGAGACCGCCGGCGTCAACACGGTGCGTCCCGAGTTCCAGCTCGACGACGAGGGGCGGTTCACGTCGTTCACCCTCCTGCAGGAGGCCCCCGACGCCTGGCCGACCCTTCGGTCCCACCGGCTGGCGATCGGCCTGTACGACCGCACCGACGAGGGCCTCGTACGCCGGGATCGCGTGGAGCTCGACGTCACCGGCGCCCACACCGAGGTGACCGAGCTGGTCGGCCAGGCCCAGCCCGACCTCGTCCTGCTCAACGACGACGACCTCACGTACGCCAAGATCCGGCTCGACGAGCGCTCGCTCGCCACCGTGACCGGGTCGCTCGGCGACCTCCGCGACACCCTCCCCCGCTCGCTGTGCTGGGCGGCCGCCTGGGACATGACGCGCGACGCGGAGATGTCGACCACCGACTACGTCACGCTCGTGCTGGGCGGCATCGGCCGCGAGACCGACAGCTCGGTCACCCGGACGCTGCTGCGCCAGGCGGAGACGGCGGTCATCCTCTACTCGGCGCCGGACCGTCGCGAGGCGGCCCGGCGGCGGCTCGCCGAGGGCATCGAGACGTTGATGCGCGAGGCCGAGGCGGGCAGCGACTCGCAGCTGCAGTTCGTCCGGGCGTTCGCGTCCGCGGCCTGCACCGACGAGCAGCTCGCCACCGTGCGCGGCCTGCTCGACGGGTCGGTCGAGGTCGGCGGTCTCACCATCGACACCGACCTCCGCTGGCACCTGCTGCACCAGCTGGTGGCGGCCGGCAAGGCCGAGGACGAGGAGATCGACCGCGAGCTGGACCGCGACGACACCGCGACGGGCCGCCGCCAGGCTGCTGCCGCGCTCGCCGCACGGCCGCGTCCCGAGGCGAAGCAGGAGGCCTGGTCGTCCGTCATGGACAGGGACGACCTCCCCAACGCGATCCAGACGGCGATCATCGGCGGCTTCGCGCAGGCGGGCCAGCTCGACCTGATGCGGCCGTTCGTCGAGCCTTACTTCGCCAGCCTGACGACCATCTGGGGCGAGCGCACCAACGAGACGGCGCAGAACATCGTGATCGGGCTCTTCCCGACGCTGCTCGCCGAGCAGGCGACGCTGGACGCCGCCGACGCCTGGCTCGCCGACAACGCCGACGCCGTGCCGGCGCTGCGGCGGCTGGTGATCGAGGCGCGCGACGGCGTGGCCCGGGCGCTGCGCGCGCAGGCCAAGGACGCGGAGGGCTAGGGCCGCCGAGCGCGGCCAGCCCGCACGGGCGAAGGCACCTCTCGGCCCGTTTCGCGTACCGACCGGCACACACCAGCGCCGTTCTGGGCCGCCGAACCGGCCCCGACGGGCTCGCCGTGTGCCGGTCGGTCCGCACGGCGGGAGGTGTGCCCGCTCAGGACCCAGCGGGCACCGCGAAGCTCAGGACGCGGCGGGCACCGCCCGCTCAGGACGCGGCGGGCACCGCGAACCAGGCTTCTATCTCGACGCGGTACTCGGGGGCGGCCAGCGCCTGCACCACGAGCAGCGAGTGTCCCGGGAAGTCGATGGCACCGTCGGGGAACCAGCGCGCGTAGACGGCACCGAAGGCCTCCCGGAAACCGGCGAGCTGGTCAGTGCCCGCAAGGAAGGTCTGCAGCCGCACGAGGCTCGCCGGGGTGGCCCCGGCAGCGGCGAGCAGCGCCTCGATGTTGGCCAGCGCCTGCCTGGTCTGCGACGCGGCGTCGTGCCCGGCGAGGCTGCCGTCGGGCAGGTTGCCCACCTGTCCCGAGACGAACACCAGCCGGTGGTCTGCGGGCACCTCCACCAGATGGCTGTAGCGCCCCACCGGCGGCGCGACCGTGGCCGGGTTCCAGCGACGCGGGACCTCCACGGCGCCGCCTACGGCTGGCTGGTGTGCAGCGACCGGGGGACGTGGGCGTGCTCGGCGAGGGCCAGCACCCCGTTGGCGATCCCGCCGGAGAGGTCACCCGCCTGGAACGCCGAGGTCATCGCCATCGCGGCGAGCCCTGCCGACCGGTCGTCGAGCCGTCGGCGCACCTCACCGCCGGTCACGATCTCCAGCCGGCGCGCGCCGGGGTCGACGGCGACGAGCACCGACCGGTCGGCCTCCTCGCCGAGCGCGCCGTGCAGGAGCAGTGCCTTGGCCCGGGTGTCACCGTCGAGCGAGCCGACGTAGACCGAGACCGGCAGCTGGGACTGCTGACGGGCGATGCGGATCGCCCGGACGATGTCGTCGTGCTGGCGCTCGGAGAACGCGTCACCAGCGGGCACTGGCCCCACCGCCTTCGTTCCTGGGAGTGGCCGAGGCGGACCTCACCGCCGCGTCGGCGTCGTCGGGGCCGTTGAACCACACCGGCGCCGCCCACCAGCCCAGCCCCGGCCGGTAGCGCGGCCCCTTGGCCATCGACGGGGCCATCACGAGCAGCGCGATGACCACGAAGAGGGCGACCGGGATGCCGACGTAGATCAGCAGAGTCTCGACGGCGCTCAGCCCCGGGCCCGACGCGTCGCCGTCGTCGTGGTGCACGGCGGCCGACACCGGGGACGCGGACAGGAGGACGAGCGCGCCGGTCGTCGCGACGGCGGCCGTGCGCAGTGCAGTGCGGACAGTCACGGGGCAAACCGTACTAGGCGCCGGTGCCGCGCCGGACCGCGGCAGCCAAGGACACGGCCCGGGGAGACGACACGAGCTCCTCCAGCAGCACCGGCTGTCCCGAGCCGTCGGCGAGCGGCATCCGCCAGTTCGGGTACTCCTGGTGCGTGCCTGGCTGGTTCATCGCCCTGCGGTCGCCGACGGCATCGGTGAGGGCCACGCCCAGCAGCCGGCTCGGTGTCGACGAGAGCGCGCGGTGCAGGGCCTCCACCGTCTGCTGCTCGTCGGCACCCGGCTGCAGCAGGGCGCGTTCCACGAGCAGGTCGAGCCACGCCCGACGGTCCTCCTCATCGACTCGGCGCTCCTCGTCGACCGGTCGCGTCAGCAGCCCGAGCTCGTCGCGGATGCGCACGTGCTCCCCGGCCAGGTAGCCCGCAGTCGGCGGCAGGTCGTGGGTGGTGACTGCGGCGAGGCACAGCTCACGCCAGCGCTCAGGGGGCAGCGGCCGCCCCTCCCCGTCGCGCTCGAACCACAGGATCGAGGTGCCGAGGATGCCGCGCTCGGCGAGGTAGTCACGCACCCACGGCTCGACCACGCCGAGGTCCTCCCCCACGACCAGCGCGCCGGCCCGCCAGGCCTCCAGCGCGAGGATGCCCACGAGCGCCTCGTGGTCGAAGCGCACGTACGTGCCCTCGGACGGCGGCGACCCGTCGGGCACCCACCAGAGCCGGAACAGCCCGATCACGTGGTCCACGCGGATGCCCCCGGCGTGCCGAAGGATCATCCGCAGCATGTCGCGGTAGGGGACGTACGACGCCTCCGCCAGCCGGTCCGGCCGCCACGGCGGCTGCGACCAGTCCTGCCCCTGCTGGTTGAACGGGTCCGGCGGCGCGCCCACCGAGACCCCGCTCGCCATCACCCGCTGCAGGGCCCAGGTGTCGGCGCCGTCGGGGTGCACGCCGACCGCGAGGTCATGGATGATCCCGAGCGGCATGCCGGCCTCGACGGCCCGGCGCTGAGCGGCAGCGAGCTGCTCGTCCACGACCCACTGGAGCCAGCAGTAGAAGTCCACCCGTTCGCCGAGCCGCTCACGGGCCCGCTGCACCGCGACGGACTGCGGGTCGCGCAGCTCCTCCGGCCACTCGCTCCACACGGTGCCGTGCACCTCGGCGAGGGCGCACCACGTGGCAAAGTCGACCAGCCCGGCGCCCTCCTCCTGCAGGAAGTGCTCGTACGCCGCCTGCCGGCCCGGCGCCCGCGGCACGGCGTGCACGAGCGTCAGCGCCGACCTCTTGGCCTCCCACACGGCGTCGCGCTCGAGGCGGGTGTCGGCCGCGTTGACCGCCCGCTGCAGCAGCGCCAGGCGCTCGACCTCCGCCCGGGCCGCACTGGTCAGGTAGGCGCACTCGGGGACGTCCTCGACCCGCAGGTACAGCGGGCTGAAGAACCGCCGGGTGACCGGCAGGTAGGGCGACGGCTCGATCGGCGGGGCGGGCTCCGGTGCGTGCAACGGGTTGACCAGCACGAAGCCGGCGCCGAGGTCCTCGGCGCTCCAGCACGCCAGCTCGGCCAGGTCGTCGAGGTCGCCGTGCCCCCAGGACCGCCGCGACCGCACGGAGTACAGCTGGGTCATGAAGCCCCACAGGGCTCCTCGACCGTCCATCGACGAGGGCAGCCCGAGGTAGGCGGGCGTGACGACCAGCGTTCCGCGGGACTCCGTACGGCCGCTCAGCGCGTGCAGCTCGTGCCAGCCCAGCGGCAGGTCCGGGGGGAGCTGGAAGGTCGCCTCGCCGACGAGGTGCCCGTCGACGGTGCGCGGCTCCACGTAGCGGTCGACCTGCGTCAGCGGCCCCCGGCGTCCGCCGTCCTCGAGGTCGACCCACACCTCGGCCGGGTCACCGTGCGGGACGTGCACGGTGACCAGCGCGCCGCTCCCGCCCCGGGCGACGACGCAGGCGGGCAGCATCCGCCGCCACGGCGCGTCCCGGTGGTCGGCCAGCGCCGACGCGGCGCTCTCCCGCGTCGACGCGTCGATGCCGAGGGCGTCGAGCACGGCCACGACCGTCCGCGGCGGGACCGTCGTGTAGCGGCCCTGCCAGTCGTAGTAGTCGGTCGCGACACCGAGCGCGTGTGCGAGCTCGGTCAGCTCGGGGGTCAGCTCGTTCATCGCGGCGCAGTCTCTCACCAGCAGGGCGGGTGCCGGTCACGCCAGGGCGCGGCGGCCTCGACCTGGACGGCCAGACCGAGCAGAGCTGCCTCGCCCGCCGGCCGGCCGGCGAGCATGACGCCTACCGGCAGGCCGTCCGGCGTCCGGTGCAGCGGCAGGGTGACGGCCGGCTGACCGGTCACGTTGTAGATCGCGGTGAAGGGCGTGAACCGCTTGTTCTCCTCGAAGTCGCGCGCCGGGTCCGCCTCGTCGAGGATCTCGCCGACGGCGGCGGGTGGCCGCGCGAGCGTGGGTGAGAGCAGCACGTCGTACGCCGCCAGCGAGGCCACGGCCCGGCGGGCGACGGCCTGCATCTGGTTGACGGCCAGCGCGAACGCGGTGCCGCTCACCGCGCTGCCCCGCCCCCGAAGGTGCCGGGTCAGCGGCATCAGCCGGCTCTCCCCGCCCGGAGGCAGGGGCATCATGGTCGACAGCACCGACCACACGGTCTCGAAGTACGCGACCGCGTCGTGCCCGAAGGGCGGCGGCACGTCCTCGACCTCGTGGCCCAGCGACTCGAGCAGGCGGCTCGCCTCCTCGTACGCCGTGGTGCACTCGGGGTGCACGTCGACCTCGGCGATGACCGGCGTCGCGAAGCGCCCCACCCGCAGCCGGCCCGGCTCGCGGCCGGCGTGGTCCAGGAAGGTCTCCCCGGGCGGCAGCGGCTGCGCCCAGTGCGGGTCACCGGGCATCGGCACGGCCATCAGGTCGAGCAGCGCCGCCGCGTCGCGGACGGTGCGGGCGAGGACGCCCTCCACCGGGAGCCCGCTGACGTCCCCCTTGACCGGCCCGGAGCTGACCCGGCCGCGCGAGGGCTTCAGCCCGACCAGGCCGCAGCAGCTCGCCGGGATGCGCACCGAGCCGCCACCGTCGTTCCCGTGCGCCACCGGGGCGAGCCCTGCCGCCACGGCGGCCGCGGAGCCGCCGCTCGACCCGCCGGCCCCGCGGGACAGGTCCCACGGGGTGCGGGCCGGCGGGGCGACCCGGTTCTCGGTGTAGCACGGCAGCCCGAACTCGGGGGTGTTGGTCTTGCCGACCAGGACCGTGCCCGCGTCGCGCAGCAGCGTGACGACGTGGTCGTCGACGTCGGGCACGTAGCTCGCGAAGGCCGCGCTGCCGAAGGTCGTCCGGATCCCGGCTGTCAGGTTCAGGTCCTTGACCGGCACCGGCACGCCGTGCAGCGGCGAGCGCACGTCCCCGCGCCGCGCCTCCTCCTCGAGGGCCCGCGCCTGCCGTCTCGCCAGGTCCGCGGTCACCGTCACGAAGGCGCCGACCTCGGCGTCCCACCTGTCGATCCGGGCGAGGTAGTGCTCGACCAGCTCGACCGGCGAGAGCTCGCCGGCGCGGATCGCCGCGCCCTGCTCCAGGGCGGTCAGGTCGTGCAGCTCGGGCATCGGCCGTGCTCCCCTCGTCCCGCCCGATCATGTCGGACCGTAGGGTGCGTGGCCACCGGGCAGTGAAGGAGAACGGGTTGAAGGTCCTTGTCACCGGCGGCGCCGGATTCATCGGCAGCACGGTCGTGCTGGCGTGCCGGGACGCCGGCATCACGCCGGTCGTGCTCGACGACCTGTCCACCGGGAGGCGCGAGTTCGTGACCGACGTGCCGTTCTACGAGGGCGACGTCGGCGACGGCGCCCTCGTCGACCGGGTCTTCGCCGAGCACCCCGACATCGACGCGACCGTGCACGCAGCGGCCCGCATCGTGGTGCCCGAGTCGGTGGCCGACCCGTTGGGCTACTACCGCAACAACGTCTCCCGCACGATCGAGCTGGTGGAGGCGCTGCTGCGCAACGGCTGCGGTCGACTGGTCTTCAGCTCGTCGGCGTCCCTGTACGAGCCCGGGCCGGACTTCTCCGTCGACGAGACGTCGCCCCTGACCCCGCAGAGCCCCTACGCCGCCACCAAGCTCTTCGTCGAACGGCTGCTGGCCGACACCGCGGCGGCGCACCCGCTGCGGGTGATCTCGCTCCGCTACTTCAACCCGATCGGCGCAGACCCGGACATGCGCACCGGCCTGCAGAACCCGGCACCCAGCCACGCCCTGGGCAAGCTCATCGAGGCCCACGAGTCGGGTCGGCCCTTCACGATCACCGGCACCGACTGGCCGACCCGGGACGGGTCCGGCATCCGTGACTACGTGCACGTCTGGGACCTGGCGCGCGCCCACGTCCGCGCGCTGGAGCGGTTCGACGCGGTGCTGCCCGGTGACCGCGGCCACGAGGTGGTCAACCTCGGCACCGGCGAGGGCACCACCGTGCGCGAGCTGGTCGATGCCTTCCACGCGGTGGTGGGCAACGACCTGCAGGTGGTCGAGGCGGGGGCCCGCCCCGGGGACGTGGTCGGCTGCTACACCCGGACGGAGAAGGCCGCGGAGGTCCTGGGCTGGACCGCCGAGCAGACGCTCCGGGACGGCGTGCGCCACTCGCTGGAGTGGTCTCGTCGCCGAAAGGCCGTCCTCGGCGCCTGAGGTCAGGCGGTGGCCTCGCCGACGTCGCCGCCGTAGGCGGAGAGGTAGGGCGCCCAGCGTGGGTCGGACCGGCCCGTGCCGAGGATGCGCCAGGCGGTCCCGGTCGGCTCCTGCGGCGGCTGCACGCGCCAGCCGAGGTCGGAGACCGCCCGGTCGGCCTTGACGTGGTTGCACCGCCGGCAGGCCGAGACGACGTTGCTCCACTCGTGGCGGCCGCCCCTGCTGCGCGGCACCACGTGGTCGATGCTCGTGGCCTGGCTGCCGCAGTAGACGCAGCGGCCGCCGTCGCGCACGAAGACGGCCCGGCGCGTGAGCGGGACCGGGCCGCGGTAGGGGATCTTCACGAAGCGGGTCAGGCGGACCACCGCCGGGGCGGGCACCGCCATCGCGACGCTATGCAGGACGAGGTCCGAGTCCTCGACGGCGATGGCCTTGTGCATGAGCACCAGCAGCAGCGCGCGGCGTACCGGCACGACACAGAGCGGTTCGTACGTCGCGTTGAGCACCAGCGCGTGGCCCACAAGCGCCTCCCAGCAAGGGCCCGGCACGTGGCTCGCACCGGGTCTCGTGGATCAGTGTCACCCGACGGACCCCCGAACCGCTAGCACGAAATGCCCTCGAACCGTCCTATGGTGTGCCGCATGACGCGCCCCGTGTACCCCGAGGCCCCCCGCTCCGACCTCCTCGAGGAGCTGCACGGGCACCCGGTGAGCGACCCGTACCGGTGGCTCGAGGACGCCGAGAGCCCCGCCACCGAGGAGTGGTCGACGGCCCAGGACGCGCTGTTCGAGGCGCAGTTGGCGCAGCTGCCCGGCCGCGACCGCCTGCGCGAACGCCTCACCCGGCTGCTGGGCGCCGGCACGGTCGGCGCACCGTCCTGGCGCGGCGATCGGCAGTTCTTCATGCGCCGCACCGCCGACCAGGAGCACGCAGTGCTGCTCACCGTCGACCCCGACGGCACCGAGCGGGTGCTCATCGACCCGGTGGCCATCGACCCGGCCGGCACGACCACCCTCGACGCCTACCAGCCCTCGAAGGAGGGCGACCTGCTCGCCTACCAGCTCTCGGTCGGCGGCACCGAGGAGTCGCAGCTGTTCGTGATGGACGTCGCGACCGGCGAGCGCGTCGACGGGCCCATCGACCGCACCCGGTACTCCCCCGTCGCCTGGCTGCCCGGCGCGGCGGCGTTCTACTACGTGCGCAACCTCGCACCGGAGCTCGTGCCGCCGGACGAGACGCAGTACCACCGTCGCATCTGGCTGCACCGTGTCGGCGCGGACCCCGACCAGGACGTCCTGGTCTTCGGGGACGGGCTCGACAAGACGAACTACTACGGGGTCACCGTCTCGATGGACGGTCGTTGGCTGACGATCGGCGCCTCGGCCGGCACGGCCCCGCGCAACGACCTGTGGCTCGCGGACCTCTCGGCCTCGCCGCTCGAGGCCCCGGACCTGAGGGTGGTGCAGCAGGGGGTCGACGCGAGCACGTCCCTGCACGTCGGCCGCGACGGTCGGGTCTACCTGTTCACCGACCGAGACGCCCCCCGCGGGCGACTGGTCGTGACGACGCCGGACGACCCGGCGTACGAGACCTGGCGGGATCTCGTGCCCGAGGACGGCGAGGCCGTGCTCGAGGGCTACTCGATCCTGGACGGGCCCGAGCTCACCGCCCGCGACGAGGCTGCGCTGCTCTGCGTGTGGACCCGGCACGCGATGGGCGAGGTCACCGTGCACGCGCTCGGCTCCGGCGAGCGCACCGGCACCGTGCCGCTGCCCGGTCTCGGCTCGGTCGCGGGTCTCACCGACCGGCCCGAGGGCGGTCACGAGGCGTGGCTGGGCTACACCGACCACGTGACGCCGTCGTCGGTCTACCGGTACGACGCGCGGACCGGGGAGACGTCGCTCTGGGCGACCGCCCCGGGCAGCGTCGACGTGCCCGAGGTGCACGCCCGCCAGGTCGAGTACACGTCCCGGGACGGCACCACGGTGCGCATGATCGTCGTGGCGCCGACCAAGGAGCCCGACCAGCCCCGCCCGACCGTGCTGTACGGCTACGGCGGCTTCGGGGTGCCGATGACGCCCGGCTACTCCGCCGGCCTGCTGACCTGGGTGGAGGCCGGCGGCGTCTACGCCGTGGCCAACCTGCGCGGCGGCTCCGAGGAGGGCGAGCAGTGGCACCGGGCCGGGATGCGCGACCACAAGCAGAACGTGTTCGACGACTTCCACGCCGCGGCCGAGCGGCTGGTCGCCGACGGCTGGACGACCACCGGACAGCTGTCCATCTCGGGAGGGTCGAACGGCGGCCTCCTGGTCGGGGCCGCGCTGACGCAGCGCCCCGAGCTGTACGCCGCCGTGGTCTGCTCCGCGCCGCTGCTGGACATGGTCCGCTACGAGCAGTTCGGACTCGGTGCCACCTGGTCGGACGAGTACGGCACCGCGGCCGACCCGGAGGAGCTGGGCTGGCTGCTCTCCTACTCGCCGTACCACCACGTCCGCGAGGGTGTGAGCTACCCCGCGACGCTGTTCACGGTCTTCGACGGGGACACCCGGGTGGACCCGCTGCACGCCCGCAAGATGTGCGCGGCGCTGCAGCACGCGACGGGCAGCGACCGGCCGATCCTGCTGCGCCGCGAGCGTGACGTCGGTCACGGCGCCCGGGCCCTGAGCCGCAGCATCACGCTCGGCGTCGACACACTGGCGTTCGCCGCGCGCTGGACCGGCCTGAAACTCGACTGACGCCTCGCTAACCTCGGGGGCTGACCCCGTCCCCAGCTAGCGAATGAAGGAGCAGAGTGCTGGTCACCACCCAGTCGCCCACGACGTACGCCGGGGGGATGATCCGGGAGGTGTCGGACCGCACCGACAGCGCCGTCGAGTTCCTGCTGGGCGCCCCGCTGCGCATCGCCGGGGTGATCGTCGGTGCGTTCATCCTGCGCTGGTTCGTGAACCGCGCGATCGGGCGGATCGTGTCCCGTACCGCGAACGCCACGAGGCGTCAGCAGACCTCGGAGAAGCGCCGCGGCCGGGTGCTCGCCGACGCGGCGGGGGCGCTGGTGTCCGAGCGGCGGCGCCAGCGGGCCGAGACGATCGGGTCGGTGCTGCGCAGCATCTCGTCCTTCGTCATCCTCGGGATGGCGTTCGTCACGGTGATGGGCGAGCTCGGCTTCGAGCTGGGCCCCTTGCTGGCCAGCGCGGGCGTCGCGGGCGTCGCGCTGGGCTTCGGCGCGCAGAGCCTGGTCCGTGACTTCCTGTCCGGCATCTTCATGATCCTCGAGGACCAGTACGGCGTGGGCGACCTCATCGACACCGGCGAGGCGATCGGCACGGTCGAGGAGGTCAGCCTGCGCGTCACCCGGCTGCGCGACGGCAGCGGCGTGGTGTGGTACGTCCGCAACGGCGAGATCCTGCGGATCGGCAACCACAGCCAGGGCTGGTCGACGGGCATCGTCGACGTCAGCGTGGCCTACAGCGAGGACATCCCGCGCGTGCAGGAGCTGATCCGGACGGCGGCGGACGCCCTGGCCGAGGACGAGGCCTGGCGGGACAAGATCATCGAGGACCCGCTGGTCGCCGGGGTCGAGTCGGTCACCGGCAACTCCGTGACGATCCGCGTGATCATCAAGTGCACGCCCAACGATCACTGGGGCGTCCAGCGCGAGCTGCGCGAGCGCATCAAGGAGGTCTTCGACCGCGAGGGCATCCGGGTGCCGGTGCCGGTGTTCCCGAGCGGGCCGGGCGGGGCCACCTGAGCCACGCCCCCGAGGGGACGCAGGCCCTGGTCGCCCCCGGGGTCGCCCGGCTAGGCGAGCGAGGCGTCCAAGGTGATCGTGGTGCCGGTCAGCGCCTTGCTCACCGGACAGCCCGCCTTCGCGCCCTCGGCGAGCTCCGCGAACTGCTCGGCCGAGAGCCCGGGCGCCGACACGCGCGTGGTGAGGTGGACGCCGGTGATGCCCGTGCCGGGCTGGAAGGTCACGTCCGCCTTGGTGTCGACGGTCTCGGGGGCGTGCCCAGCCTGCGCGAGCGCGTGCGACAGCGCCATCGAGAAGCAGGTCGAGTGGGCCGCGGCGATGAGCTCCTCGGGGCTCGTGACGCCGCCCGGCGCCTCGGCCCGCGCCGCCCAGGTCACGTCGTAGCTGCCGACGCCGGACGAGTCCAGCGATACCCGCCCCTTGCCCTCCATCAGGGAGCCCTCCCAGTGGGCGTTGGCGGTGCGGGTGGTGGCCATGCTGCCTCCTCAGGGCGGGGCGGTGATCTGACACGATTGACCCTATGCGCACACCGGAGGAGGCGACCACCTTCTACGAGGCCGTCGGAGGCGAGGAGACCTTCCGCCGGCTCGTCCACCACTTCTATGCGGGCGTGGCCGACGACCCCGCCCTGCGTGTCCTCTACCCGGAGGAGGACCTCTCCGGCGCCGAGGACCGGCTGCGGATGTTCCTCGTGCAGTACTGGGGCGGCCCGCGCACCTACCAGGAGCAGCGCGGCCACCCGCGGCTGCGCCTGCGGCACGTGCCCTTCCGCATCGGTGCCCGGGAGCGCGACGCATGGCTGGCCCACATGCGGGCAGCAGTGGACGAGCTCGACCTCCCGGAGCAGGCCGAGACCCTGCTGTGGGACTACCTCGTGATGGCGGCGCACAGCCTCGTGAACACCCCCGACGACCCGCCCGGCCACGACCTCGACAAGGGAGCAGGATCACCCCCGTGACGTCCACGAACCACCCGTCCGACTGGTGGCGCGACGCCGTCATCTACCAGGTCTACGTCCGCAGCTTCGCCGACAGCGACGG